>JAPUJS010000652.1 GCA_027296045.1 bacterium
GCATCCTCGTTCAACAAATACAACTTGCCATCTGCCAACAGCGGCGAAGAACTCACAGTCCCTTGAGACGTACGTTCCGGCCCCCAGATCACTTCCCCGGTTTTGGCATTCAAGCAAGTAATCAAGCCCCGATCGCTCAACATATAAAAATAGGTCCCATCACACACCGGTGTCGGCACATCCGGAGAACCCGCGCCATCCCATTTCCACACAACAGAATCCGTCACATCTCCTTTTCCACCAGCAGGTAGAACAAGCAAAGGACGATTGCGTGTGGGCGCATAGATCATCCCATCCACTGCCAGCGGCGAAGCCACAATCCGATAATTCCCCCGCTGTCCCGGATTGAGTCCACCTGCCCGCCAGATCTCCTTCCCCGTCTCCGGATCATGCCCGGTCACACAGTCTCCCCCCGTCACCACAATCTGCGTCTGTCCATCGTGTTGGAGTACCACCGGCGTCGTATACGCATCCGGCGACTCTCGAAACGCATCTGTAGGCCGCTCCTGATGCCACAGTGGTTTCCCCGTCATCGTATCCAGAGCCACCAAATAAGACGGATCGTCCGTCTTCATCCCGTGAAGCACTTCAATAATCAGCTTCTTATCATAAAGGAGCGGCGACGATCCATAGCCCCAGTTCAAACCAAACTTGCCATAATCCTTCTGAAGATTGCGCGTCCACACCACCTTCCCGTCCATCGTCAACCCCGTCACCTGACCCGTCCCGGTCACCACCCACACATGCTTCCCATCGGTCACCGGCGAGGGCGACGTATTGTTTTGTTTCCGCGACAGCCAGTTTCCCTCGTGCAATTTATACCGCCACAGTTCCTTGCCATCCTTTTTGGACAAACACAACACATACAGTTCCTGCCCGCCCGCATACTTTTCTTCTTCCGTCTTGGCCGGCGAAGGCGACGTCACAAATATCCGATCGCCCCAGATAATCGGTGTCCCAGCGCTCCAGGACGGCAGTTCGGCTTTCCACACAATATTCTTTTTTAAACTCCACGAAGTAGGCAAGCCCGTACCCTGCCCCACCCCATTTTGATGTGGCCCCCGCCACTGCGGCCAATTCTCGGCATCAACGCCTGAGGTGAGTAACAAACCCACGACAAACAGCCAGGAAAAACGCATCCTGTTTCGAATCATCCCAGATCCTCCTGTGAAATGGTGATCCCTCCCCGCCAAGGTCAGACATAGTTTTCCGGAAACAAATCGCGTTCAATCAACTCAATCAAAATATGAATCACCTTAATATGCAGCTCCTGCACCCGATCGGCAAACTGTCCGCCCGGCGTACAAATATGAATATCTGCCAGTTTACCCAACTGCGCGTCGGGCCGTCCCGTCAACGCAATCACCTTCAACCCCATCTCATGGGCTCTCTCTGCCGCCTTCAACGCATTTTGACTCGACCCGCTCGTGCTGATAGCCAACAAACAATCGCCCGACCGACCATGACTTTCCAGATATCGGGAAAACACAAATTCATATCCATAATCGTTCCCCACACAACTGAGATGGCCGGGGTCACTGATCGACACGGCCGGCAACCCCTTTCGGTCCAGTCGATACCGCCCGGACAATTCTTCGGCAAAGTGGATCGCATCACACATCGACCCGCCGTTCCCACAACTGAAGATCCGTCCGCCCTGATCCAGCGAATCCAGAAGGATCTGACTGGCCTGCGCAATCCTCCCAATAGTCTCTTCATTTTCAAGCAAATCGGAAAGCGCCGATTGAGCCTCTTGCAAACTGTTCAAAATATGGTTTTTCAATTTTCCGATCCTCTCACCAGTCAACCGTGAAGCTTCGCCACCGCAAGCGCATCTTCTTCCTTGCACGAATAAAACAAATACACCTGCCCGTCCACATCTTCAAACACATACGAATCGTGCACCACATACGAATCTCGCTCCGGATCGCCTTCCCAATCCACCTCTTGCCGGAGGATCTCATCTGGCGGAAAACTCGTCTTCCACGACTGCCAGTCCCCCACACTCAAATCTGCCGTTGACCGCACAATCCGTTCCGGCATATCCCACCGTCGGCTGTAAAAAATCTCCAGTGTCTTCCCATTCGCCAGCACGCGAACCGACCCGTGCCGCAAAGACAACCCATTTTCAATCCCCTCACCCGCCAGACCCGCCGCTTCCAGGTCTGCCGCAATCGGCGACACCTCCGAAGATTCCCACAACGCCTCGGCCGGATCGTGTCCTTCGGGCGCGTCCCAGAGAAACTCCGGATCACACGGCCTCAGAATATGACCGTGGGTGGAGAGGGCATAAAAATTCGAATCGTATTCAAACAGCCGCAAATAAATCTCGTGCGCAAACACAAACCGCCGAATCCCGTGTCCCGGTTCGCCACCCGCTTCGGGCAAATTGAAATTCAACCCGGTCTTCGATGTCGCTACAAACGACTTCTGGCCGCTGTGGCTCTTGCCATGAAGCACCATAATAAAGCGCTGGTTCGCATGATCCACCCACACATCCGGAGACGACACATGGCCGGTCAAAAACACCCCGTCAGCCAGATCCAGATGCGTCAACGGATCCACCAGATCCAGATCAAAAACCCCCCGCCCCGGCACGGGATCGCCCTGTCCACCCATGTCATTTGCCATCCCATCACCCGCATTGAAAATCGCCCAATCCGGAGAATCCACCCGGTCTGCCCACGCAAAGTGAATGCTCGGCCCGTGATGAGATGCAAAATAGAGATAATAATTCGCCCGCGCATCCGGCCGCTGATCCAACGGTACCCAGTCCGGCACCCGAATCACCATCGGAAACATCGCATCCCCCCGAAACTTTTTCCGACGGCTCTGATCGGTCCCAATCCCCAGCGCCCGAATCGTCTCCCCCTCCACAATCGGCCGACCGTGCAACCGTTCCACTTCATACGGCTTACCCATACCCCTGCTCCTTTCAGACCGATTTCAAAAGATCCCAATCAACATCCACCTGAAAATAAAACACCCGGCAGGGAAATGCAAGCAGACAGACACCCGTCGAACCGTGTTGCGCTTACACATAAAAAAATACACCGGCGTATGAATCCATTAGACTGAAAATAGAGCAAGAAAGATCCCGGAAATCCTCCTCTTCGATCACAAATAAGCCCCGCTGGTATGATGAACCCAACGGGGCTTATTCTCAAAGGTACTTTCAATTTTGGTAGTCAAATCGATTCACCTGATTTGGCCCAAAGGTGCTTCTGAGTCATTGTCCCCAAAGTCCGGATCTTGATACAAATCTTCATCGCTCAGGCCCGTATCTTCACCAGGCCCATCCGCTTCGTCTGTATCGCCAATGCCGTCTTCACTACCCGAAGTGACTGTCAGAGGCTTGTTGGTCTTCTCAACACCCGTGTTTTCCAGGGCGAGGGCGTCGATGTCCTTGGCCTCCAGATCCGGAGCCATCGGAGCGGTTCCGCACCCGGTCAGAATCACCATTGCGGCCAGCGTCATCAAGGCAACGGCGACCTTCATCGTATGGAGCATTCGGTTCAACATGGCTTACCTCCTGTGAAAATGAAACGCAAAATGAAAGGGTCTATTTTCTGCTCGCCCTTCCTTATCGCAAGGGGTATGCCAAAAACAAAAAAGTCACTTGAAAAATTTTCAAGTGACTTAAAAACAATAATTTACAAAAAATCACGCATCTAGAGATCTGAGACGGAAAACGCAAACCTCAACGACATCTCGTTCCCCGAACGAGATACCGTTGGCTTAAGCTTGATGTCTGGCAATAAGCTCCCGAACAGCAGGCACCAGTTCTCTAGGAATCTTCATCACTGTCTGGGTATCATCTTCGAAAGCCGCCTCGTCCTCTGCTACGGCCTCTTCTTCCGTCTGTTCCTCATAATGCGCAAGCACCTGGCGAACTCTCTCCTCATCCCAGCCCGGTGGAAATTTGTTCTGTTTCATCTCTATCTCCCATGTCGCCTGCGTCTCCGGTAGGCGGTTAAGGGTTTACCCTTCAATTCGTATGCAGTAATCACAAAAGCACTGTCAAGATCCTGATCGGGCACATAAATAATCCGTATATATCTTCCAGCTTGTGTCTGCCCAATTGCGATCCGAGACCCTTCTTGTCCAGAACGATCTTCAACTGGATTTCTCAGAACATCTTCAACTTCGTCTTCGTAAACACCATGTCTGTAAATATGAGGAAGATCTGTTTCAGGATCAAAGTAAAAACGAATATTCATAAGCTGTTCCGAAAAAAATCTTGCTTCACAAAAAGATATCTTCTTTGGGTTTGTATCGCAAGCTACAATCTGCGCTCCGAATCATTTACGCCTAATTTCCAATTTAATCATCCTGGAGGCCAGCGTTGTCGGCTTCATTCCCAAAATCTTGGCCGCACCCCCCTCGCCCCGCACCCGCCC
>JAPUJS010000653.1 GCA_027296045.1 bacterium
GTATTTATACAGGGTAGGGTAGGTGTAGCCGTGTGGATCGAGGTCTCCACCGATCATGGCCAGGGAGGGCAGGACGACCATGTCTTCGTCGGGTCGAAGTCGATTGGGAAGGCCAAAGCCAAGACCCCAAACACGCAACACACCGCCCAAAACAACCGGAAATAACCACCCGGCAATCCTAAACCAGTCTCGTATCTTTTTTTCTTTCATCATGAAATCAGCGATCCGTCAATTAAGGATCTTGAACTTTGCCCTGTATCAGTTTCAGATTCTCTTGTGCATCTACGTGCTTTGGATCAATATGTAGAGCCAGTTGAAACTGATCGTTTGCTTGGTCCATTGCCCCCATTTTGTAGTAGACCACACCCAAGTTATTGTACAAATCAGCGTTCTGATACCCCAGAACGAGCGCCCGTTTATAGTTACGAACCGCACCGGAAAGTCGATCCAGAGACGCAAATACAGTTCCCAGCCCTGCAAACAGATCGCCCCGTAAATGCTTGATTAAGAAGATATTTCGCTCGATATTTTTAGGCGTAAACCCCGATTCTAAAACCTGACGAATTTCTTCCGTTGCCAGATCCACCCGCCCCTGGCTCAGCAAAGCAACGCCCAGAAAAACGCGCATCTGAATCAATTCGCTCTCCTGGGTGATCTGCTCCAGTGCCTTCTCGAACCCTATCTTGGAATCTTCATAGCGTCCGAGCAAAGCATAAACCACCGCCAACTTATTAAAAATCGGTCCAGCAGACGTGCCCAATGAGATGGCCCTTTGATAGACACGAACTGCTTCCGGAAAATAATCAAGTGCAACACACACATCGCCCAGACGACTGTACAGATCACCTTCTGGAGGACGTCTAAAAAAAATCATCCGTTCGATATCAGCCCAATTTTTGCCCGCCTGAAGTGCCTTTTGAAAATATACCACCGCCTGCTCAATTCGATTTTGAAGCAGAAAGGTAGCTCCCAAATAACCATTTAAAGAAGCTCGACTGGGATCTAGTTTTAAAGCTCGCTGATAAAACTCCATTGCCGTATCAAATTGGCCCTCGGCGAAACGATCATTTCCCAACCACATCAACCCATCCGTAAACATTCTGTGCGGATTGCCCGGGTCTTTAGAAACAAACCCCTCCCGGTCTTTTACTTTCCAAATCTGAACAACCGGCCCACCTCTTTTTAGATCCCCAAACCTGCCCAGAGGCCAATAGAACGCATCTTGAGGATCGAAAAGTGCCTGAGCCAGATGTTCCTGCGAACCGGGTGAGAACTTCACCATCAGATCCGCCTGTATCTTTAAGGCATCGACAAAGTCGGGGTTGACATCCGAATACCTTAGAGGATGACCGTGTGTAACCACCCACTCGATCCCCTCTTGCCTCAAAAGTTCGGGCTTTCCGTGGGTCTGTGCCTCAAGATCCAGGATGCCAATCGAATGGATTAGCAGGTAAACGGGTGGCAATCGATCTTGAAGCCGATCAATATAATTAACCAATAGTGAATCAGGAAGTGTCGGAAAGGCCCTGGAAAAGCGAAACAACCACCAGCTGGTAGAAAACCGATTGTTGACCTGCACATCGCCATACAATCCGCCGATATTCGCAATCTGACTTCCTTCAGGGATATGTTTTTCAATCCATCTTCTGGCCACCACCCGCGTGTCCTCTGCAACCAATAACCCATCCAAACGCACACTCGACCACAACGGCTCTACCAAACCCACACCCACCAGCACCACGCCCACCAACAAAGATCGACTCCCCACAAATGACTGCTTCCGAAGCCAATCCACAAACACCGCTCCAAACACACAGCACAAGGGTACCAGAGGAAGCACATAGCGGAAAAACACGGCCTTGCCCTGACCACACACCACATAATAGGCCACAAACAGACTCAATAAAACCAGGTCCACAGGTCTTCGACGAACCACACACACCACAATCCCACCCAAAGAGAACAGCAGCACGAAGATGCCAAGACCATATCGCAGACTCACGCGAAGGTGATACCACCAGCCCAACCCCAGATCCTCCCCGTGACCATACTCAAACAAATGACGCATCTGAAAACCAAAATCCCTCGAAAACGCTTCCAGGTTCAACAGATTATAAGGAGATGTCAGAGCAAACACACCAAACACCAATCCACCAGCAATCAGGATGTGTCGATCCAATACCCACCCCTGCCAGGACACACCATCCGGCTTCCTCAAAAAATGCGCCACTACAAGAGGGATCACCCCCAGCACAGATCCATACTTCGTCCCACTGGCCAATCCCAACAACACACCCGCGCTCACATACCTATTCACACCTCCCTCATTCAACACACGAACCACATAATACAAACCAAAGACCAATAAACACACACTACCCACATCCGTCACCCCAAAATGACTATCTCGAACATGCAACACACTCACACTCAAAAACAAAGACCCAACCACACCAACCCAACGACCATATCCCTCCTTCCCAACCAGATACACCCCATATACCGTGGCAATCCCCAAAAGAGCGGTCACACCCCTGGCAACCAAAAAGAAAAAGGACCCATCCACAAAAAACCCATAGGCAGCAAACTGCCAGGGACTTTCTGCAGCACCAGGTCCGATGCCAAGTTCCAGACACACTCGGAAGATCAGTGCAAGCAGGTATTTATACAGGGTAGGGTAGGTGTAGCCGTGTGGATCGAGGTCTCCACCGATCATGGCCAGGGAGGGCAGGACGACCATGTCTTCGTCGGGTCGAAGCCGATTGGGAAGGCCAAAGCCAAGACCCCAAACACGCAACACACCGCCCAAAACAACTGTAGGCAACCAAAAAATAAAATCCCGCTTCACAAAATCTCACTTTCCCAAGAAACATCCGTCTGCAGTGGAGTCAGAATACCGAAGATCCATCGGCAGGCCCAGGAAACCAGCACACGATGGGTAAACAATCGAACTCAGGTTCGTTGCGAGAGCAAAAGTATTCCATCTCATCTCACAAATCAAGGCCAAATCTGAAAAACTTGCGATCTTCCTTTCCGAACTGTATCTTTCTCCCAATTCTGATCCCAGCCACCCAAATCTGAGCGGGACTCTCCCTGGGGTCACCGCCCTTTCGCAGCCGGTTACATCAAAGCCCTCGTCAAAGTCGTCAACAACCCCTAAACGTAGGTTCCCTATGACCCATCTGATCGGACAACCCAAAGAAGCCCTCGACACACCCGTCCTCCTCATCGACCTGGACGTTCTGGAAAAAAATATCGCCCGAATGGCCAGCACCATTATCCAGGAAGGCGGCGTGGGATGGCGCCCACACACCAAGGGCATGAAAACGCCCGCCCTTGCACACATGTTGCTCAACGCCGGGGCCCACGGCATCACCTGTGCCAAACTCGGTGAGGCCGAAGTCATGGCCATCGCGGGAGTGCGCGACATCCTCATTGCCAACCAGATCGTAACCCCCCAAAAAATTGCCCGACTGGTCAATTTGCGCAAACACACCGATGTTATCGTCGCCGTGGACTGTGTTGAAAACGTCGAAGCCCTGGACAAAGCAGCACAAGAAAAAGGCGTTCAGCTCCGCGTACTCATCGAAATCGACACCGGCATGAATCGGGCCGGTGTACTGCCCGGAGAACCGGCCCTGGAACTGGCCCGTAAAATCGCCGGCCGCAATAGTGTCCACCTGGCCGGATTGATGACCTGGGAATCGCACGCGCTTACCATTCCAGACATCAAAGAAAAACGCAGGGTCATCCACGAAGCCCTCACCCAGTTCACCAACACCGCTCAACTGTGCCGGGAAAATGATATTCCCATCGACATCCTCAGTTGTGGCGGCACAGGCACCTACTGGATCAGTGCCACCCAGGAAGGCATCACCGAAATCCAGGCAGGCGGCGGCATCTTTTGCGATGTCCGCTACCGAAACGACTTTGGGGTAGAACACGACTATGCCCTCACCATTTTGTCCTCTGTCACCAGTCGCCCCAACCCCAACCGCATCATCTGCGATGCGGGTAAAAAGACGATGAGCACCGACGGGGCCGTTCCCGAACCCATCGGGATTCCCAATGTCACATCGGTCGGGTGCTCGGCCGAACACGGCACGGTTAAGATCTCAGAACCGTCCGAGACCCCCAAAGTCAGCGACCAGATCGAATTTGTGGCTGGCTATTCCGACACCACCGTCATGCTTCACAACGAAATCTATGGCATTCGAAACGGCATTGTCGAAACAATCTGGCCACTCTGGGGTAGAGGAAAGCTACAATAAAGATAGATGATTCCCCTGGATCGGCACCCCCTCCGGCCAAACAGGTGTGGAACTTCAGATCGTTCAGGGCGTCCATAGAATATGCAGAATAACACTCAAGAAAAACTCTGCCAAGTCCGGTCTTCGGCCCCCGGCGAATGACCATAAGGAGTGTTGGAATGAAAAAGATGATCTACACATTGTGTCTGGCCCTGATGGCCCTCTGTGCATGCGGCGGAGACGACAACCCCGCCGACTCCGGTGGCGGTCGCGTCATTGTCGACCAATCTTTTGAATTGCCCGGCACGTCTTTCCAGGAATTTACGTTTTCGGTCGACACAGATGTACAACAAAATGTTCGACTCCAGGGCCAATTTGAAGTCACAGGGGGCAACATTCAGGTTGCCTTGATGAATCGAGAGAACTTCGAAAGTTGGCAACGGGGAGAAACGCCCCAGGTGCTCTATGGTTCCGGATCGGTGCCCGGCTCTACATTTCTGGTGCCCATTGAAAGTTCCGGCTTTTACTTCCTGGTTTTCAGCAACACCACAGACACGGCCAGCAAATCCATCACAACCGAAGTACGCCTCCTGATCAGTGCAGAAGATAATGAGGGATAAGCTGCAAAATCGACAACAGAGATGTGCAAAAAGGCTGTGCGAATTCGTACAGCCTTTTTGCTTAGTAGCAAGTCTTTATTGTCTTCGACAGGGTCAAAAATCGAGCGATCCTGTGCTCCCCTTTCCCCCAATAAGCGGGCTGTTTTCGCAGACCATGGACCACCTTTTCGGGTGCTAAATTTTGATTGACGGGTTCTTGGAGAAAGAGTATAATAAACCCTGTTCGTTTATTCAACCTACGGAAAATGAGGTCCCTATGAATATTCCCAAACACGACGTCCTGCTGGTCGGCGGCGGGGGTGCTGGTTTGCGTGCGGCCATTGCAGCAGCAGAGGCCTACGAGGGTGCCAGTATTGGCGTGGTCTCCAAGGTCTACCCCATGCGAAGCCACACGGTTTCGGCCGAAGGGGGAACCGCAGCGGCCCTGCGTGACGACGACAGCCTGGACTTGCATGCATACGACACCATCAAGGGAAGCGATTTCCTGGCCGACCAGGATGTCGTAGAAAAATTCGTTCAAGACGCCGTGGACGAAGTCATCCAATTGGAACACTGGGGGTGTCCCTGGAGCCGCGATGAAGACGGTCGGGTCAGCGTGAGGGCCTTTGGAGGCATGAGTGCCAAACGCACGCTCTATGCCGCCGATAAGACCGGTTTCCACATGCTCCACGCCCTTTTTCAAACATCCCTGAAATACGATGCCATCCAGCGCTACGACGAGTGGTTCGCCACCTCCCTTCTAATAGACGACGGAAAAGTGCGTGGCGTCACCGCCATCAACATCCGCTCCGGCGGCGTACACGCCATTGCCGCAAAATCCGTGATCATCTGTACAGGCGGTGCCGGAAAGATCTTCCCCTTCACCACCAACGCGGCCATCAAAACAGGCGACGGCATGGCCCTGGCCTACCGGATCGGGTGCCCATTGAAAGACCTGGAATTTGTGCAATACCACCCGACCGGCCTGCCCGGAACCGGCATTTTGATGACCGAAGCCTCCCGCGGAGAAGGCGGCTACATGATCAACTCCGAGGGAGATCGCTATTTGAGTGAATACGTGCCCGGCAAAATGGAACTGGGGCCCCGAGACATCCTGTCCCGGGCGTTTGTCCACGAAATGCGGGCCGGCAGGGTCTTCGATGGCCCCTATGGCAACTACGTCCACCTGGACCTGCGACACCTGGGCGAAAAAGTCATCGACGAGAAACTTCCCTTCGTGCGAGAACTCACAAAAAACTACGTCGGCATCGATCCGGTCTATGAACCCATCCCCGTAAGGCCCGTGCTTCACTACTGTATGGGCGGCGTCCACACCGATATCGAAGGTGCCACCCCCATCCCCGGTCTCTATGCCGCCGGAGAAGCCGCCTGTGTCAGCATGAACGGCGCCAATCGGCTGGGTTCCAATTCCCTCACCGAATGCCTGGTCTTTGGGGCCCTATCAGGCAGATCGGCCGGCCAATATGCCCTGGAACAGGATTACCTCGATCCCTATACCATAGACAGGATGGCACAAGACGAACAAAAGCGAATCGAAACCCAGTTCTTTGGCGATGGCGGCAAAGAACGCGTGGCAAATATTCGAGACGACTTGCGCAGCACTATGGAACAGGGCGTAGGCATTTTCCGCACCGACGAGGAATTAAAAGCCACCTGCGAAACCATCCGCCAACTCAAAGAGCGCTATCAAAACGTGGGGCTGGACGACAAATCGAGTGTGTTCAACACCGAACTCATCGCCGCTCTGGAACTGGGCTACATGCTCGACGTGGCCGATGGACTGGCCCATTCGGCCCTCCAGCGCGAAGAGTCCAGAGGGTCCCATTCCCGCTCCGATTTTGAAGAACGGGACGACGAAAAATTCTTGCAACACTCGTTGGCCTATCAAACCGACGGAGACCCCCGCATCGAATACCTCCCCGTTACCCTGACCCGCTGGGAGCCTGAAGAACGTAAATATTAAATCGCTTCTAAAGTTCTCCACTCCACCCAAACCGCTTCAGTTCCGTGTTCCACACTCCGGGAGGCACCAACCCGGCACTCGGAACTTTTTAAAGGAAAGCCTATGAGCGATCAAAAGACCATCAAGATTACTGTGTTGCGCTACCGTCCCGAGCAGGAAAACGAACCCACGGAGCAATCCTACGAAATCGAATTCCCGGACGACTGGGTCGTCCTGGATGCGCTCAACCACATCAAAGACTACATCGACGGTACCCTCTCCTATCGGTGGTCCTGCCGGATGGGCGTGTGCGGCAGTTGTGGCATGATGATCAATGGCGAAGCCAAGTTGACCTGCGCCGCTTTCCTGCGCGACTACTACCCGGATGAAATCCGCGTCGAGCCCCTGTCCAACTTCCCCATCATCCGCGACCTGGTTGTCGACATGACCGACTTTATGGACAAATTGAAAGCGGTCAAGCCCTGGATTATCCGGGAAAAAGAAAAACCGGTTTCCGAAGGCGAATATCTCCAGAGCCCGGAACAACTGAAGGACTTCAAACAGTTTTCCATGTGCATCAACTGCATGCTCTGTTATGCCGCCTGCCCGGTCTATGGCCTCGAACACGAATTTATCGGTCCGGCAGCCATCGCGCTCGCACACCGCTATAACCTCGATTCCAGGGACGAGGGCAACGAACAACGGCATCACGTCATTGCCAGCAAAGAGGGCATTTGGGAATGCACCTATATTGGCGAATGCTCGGTAGTCTGCCCCAAAGACGTAGACCCGGCAGCCGCCATCCAGCGCACCAAGGTGGCCACCACCTCCAACTGGTTTAAATCCTTCCTCTTGCCTTGGGGGAATAAAAAATGATGATCGAAACCGAATCCGAATACACCCACCCGACCTATCACCGACCCATCCCGGCAACCTGGTGGATGAGCAACCGCAGGTACTTCCTGTTTATGATTCGGGAATTGACCAGCGTATTTGTCGCGCTCTTTGTCCTGCTTTTTCTTTACGAACTCTTCCTGATCACCAAAGGCAAAGAAGTCTACGAGCTGTTTCAAAAATCGCTTCGGTCCGGTCCCTTTGTCGCCTTTTATGGGATCGCCCTTCTGTTTGCCCTCTATCACAGCGTCACCTGGCTGGGCCTGACTGCCAAGATCCAGGTCGTCAAAATCGGAAAATCCACCCTCCCGCCAGTCTTTGTATCGCTGGGTGCCTATGGGGGTTGGATTGTCGCAACTGGGCTCGTCGCCTACCTCTTTTTCAACCTGTAATCAGGAGCATACCGTGTACGAAGCAGACAAAAGCGAACCCTTCTGGTGGGGCATGTTTTCCATCGGCGGTGTTGTAGCCGCCCTCCTGGTACCAATCCACATCCTTCTACAGGGCCTGGGGATTCCGTTGGGCCTGGTCGATTCCGAACACTGGGGCTACGATCGTTTGGTGGCGCTTCTGGCCAACCCCCTGGTCAAAATCTACCTCTTTGTCCTGATTGTCCTCCCCCTCTATCACGCCGCCCACCGAATTCGCTTCTCGCTCTACGAATTGGGCATCCGAGAGTTCACCCTCTCGATGGACGTGCTCTGTTATGGTGGCGCCCTGGTGGGAACCGCAGTGGCAGCTTATATTCTGTGGGGATTGTTGTAGAAAATATCTTTATCAAAAAAAAGCCCGGCGCTTTTTATCGCCGGGCTTTTTTTATACCTGCATTGGGGTCTGTCTATTCCAGATGGTGCTCCATATTGTCTTCGGGGCGGGGTTTCAAATTCCGCTCCATCACAATCCGAGCACATGTATTCCAGCGCAACCTGGCATCTTCATTGCCAACCGGATGCAAATCGTCGGCCCGTTGAAACCAGTCCATGGCATCGTGCAACAAATCGTACACATCGTGATCGGCCCCCGGATACCGTCTTTGAAGTCGGGCCTTGGCCTCTCGCTCGTACACA
>JAPUJS010000066.1 GCA_027296045.1 bacterium
GATCGCAGAGGGCCGCAGAGAAAGCACCGAGAGCCTGGATCGCTCGGATCGCTACCCCGAATTCGTTCAGAAAATTCGCATCATCGGCACCGAAGCCCGAACCATTCTCCAGGAAGTGATCGATCACACCAACCGCAACGACCCCAACCGCCAGACCATCTTTCAAACCGCACACCAGCTTCTCCAATCCCTCAAATAAAAAGGCGACCGCAAGGGCCGCCTCAATGCCAAGCACAGAAATGTTGCAATCTTTCTCTCCCGCCCCAAAGGAGTCGGAAGATCAGGTCCGATACGGCAACGGCTTCGGATCCAGCCAATCACACATCCGGTCTTTCAGCGCCCAGGCAAAAAAGAAATTTCCACGGGGCGTGTGATGCCCAATATACATCGGCTCCAGATACGCATCGATGTCCACACTGTACCGAGCAAACTCTTCTCGAAACGCATCCCGCAAATCCACCACCGGATAATCCTTATCCTGTAACCAGTCCAAAAACGTCTGATCAAACAACGGTTTGCCCGCCAGCGCGTTGGCCACGCTCCGCTGACCAAATGACAGAACCACCATCAACTTTTTGTTGTGCTCCTTAACAAATTGTTCCGTCAGCGTCACCACAGGCCGGGTCGCCAGCAGGGCCGCTTCCGTATGCAA
This sequence comes from bacterium, assembly GCA_027296045.1. Lineage (GTDB taxonomy): Bacteria > Latescibacterota > UBA2968 > UBA2968 > UBA2968 > JAPUJS01. Next base: position 653 of record JAPUJS010000066.1, read on the forward strand.
GCCATACAGTTCCGCATCCGACTCCGCATTGCTCCGTTCTGCCCCCAGCCCTTTTATCATCGCCGCAACAGCTTCCTCCGACTCACCCTTTCGAGCCATAACAGCATGTAAGATCGGATCATCCCGAAACGTCTCCCACACCCAATTGGGATCGCAAAGTTGATACAGTTCTTCTGCCGTCGGACAGATATTTTCAAATTCCTCGCACGCCCCCGCCTCCAGATTCGTCCGGATATGGGGCAACGTAAACCGCCCCTGTCGGCCCATCCGAATCGACCGCCAGGCATCCAGATTGCGAAAATGGTCGTCGTCCCAAACGTTCAAAACAATATACTCTGCCGGATGTTCCGCCTCCACCTTTCGCATCCGCCGATACGCCTGGTAAACACTATAGCCCCCGATCCCAAAGTTCCGAATCGGTTCCTGCAAGTGCGCCGCCAAATACTCCTGCCACGTCTCCCCATCGCTCACCTGGTCACAATGCGTAAAGCTGTTTCCATACGTATGTACCCGACATTCCCGATTCGGAAAATGCACCACCCGACGCGCACCGTCCCTTTCATAGGCATAAAATCCCTGCGAACCGTCCACGCTTCCGCCGCGTACACCATCACACAGCACCCATCCCAATTCGGGCTCAAAGGTCGATTTGGCATTGTTACACATAATCCCGCCCAGATTCATCGGGATCTCTGTCGATGCATCCTGCGAACCCACAAAATGGTCCACCATTTCTCGCGTGGGCATAATCGATTCCAGATAGGCTTTCGCATCCATATCGTTCATTGCCTCTATTAAAAATTGTGGAACCCGTGTCCAAATCCCGGGAACCAGATCAGATCGATCACCATCCCCACACCGATGCCAACACAATAACCCACCACCGTCCCATAGAAAAACGGCTTGGCCTTCTCATACATCCTGGGCCCCCCCAACCGCACAATCATCAGCTTGGCTGCCCACACCATCAGAATGCTCAACGCATAATACCGGGGTCCTGTTGTATACTGAAACGCCAGCCCCAGCGGATGGAGCGGCCACCACGGAAACCAGGTCCGCAACCCGGCCAAAAGACCCGCCTCTCCGGCTCCGACCAACCACACGCCCAATTTTTGTGCATCAAACGACGTCTTCTCGGTCTCCCCCAGCGCCGTCCCGATCCCCCCAAATATTCCAAGCGGCCCTTCCCAGAGCGTCCACGACCGCAGATAAAGCGCCGAATCCTGGTAGCAATAATAAATAATCGTCCCGGCACACACAAAAAATCCGAGTGTAAACGCCAGAAATACCGTGCCCCCGACCCATCCCTTGCCTCGACCTTCGGCCACTTCATCCATCGCTTTTAAATGATGTGGCAACACCTGGAATGTCTGAATTCGACCCCCGCCATAAAATAACGAACTGTTCACCAACTGCATCGCCGTCAGATCCCGCACCGTCATTGTGGCCGTCCCCATCACCGTCTTCAAAAATCCGGCACCCTTCACCCACACCGGGAACAAGTATCCGAATCCACTTGCCGCAATAAATTTGGAAGTCGCAAAATATGCAATAAACATCAGCACCAGATGCCCAACCGCCAGCGGGAAAGACATCCCCAAAGCCATAAAAAAGGCACACACATAACCCGCGCAGATCACCAACCCCCCCACCGCAAAGCGATACGACACCGCACTTTCTGTGGGCCCACCCTGCCAGGCCATTTTAGCCACACGAGCCAGATGACGCCGGGCAATCCACACCGACCAGATCACCAGCACCGTCATCGCCCCGTGGCTTTCCAAATTGATAATCTCTCCCGCCTTGGAAGGCTGCCCCGGCAATCCCACCGTAAACCCCGTCCGATTCATCACCCCGACCTTCACAACCGCCAGCAGTCCAAAAAACCAGAAGCTGAATAACAAGTCCAGACTGCACAAATATCCCAGTCCGATCACCAACGGCAACACCCGCAAATACACCGGCGGAAACGAAATCGCCACCGTCATCGCCTTGGTATTGATGCTGTCAAACAGCGTGATACGAGGCACATTTGGAAACCAGAAATGAATGATATTCCACCCAATAATCCCCGCCGTCCACCCAAACCCGGCCCAGAAGATCGGATTCCGAAAAATCTTCGGCAATGCACGACCCTCGTCAAAGCCGTCCATCAAATCCATCGGGAAATTCACCAGGGGATACGTCAACCGTTCCGCATCGGCCCATTGCCGATGGAAAATCACGCTCACAAAAAACCCGGCTGCCATCAACGCGATGACCCCCGAAAACCACCACAACACCGGCAACACCCACCCAGACCACGGAACCGTCTCCCCCTTGCGCAGCCCAAAATAAAACCGGTCCATAATCCCTTCGGTCGGTACCGGAAAAGCCCACTGGGGCAAATCGTCCAAAAACAATTCTGCCCACCGGTTTTCCGGCGTGGCAAAAAAATGCGGTGCCGGCAAAGCCCCAATAAAATACCCCATCCAGCCCACGCCCGGCATCATCCCCGTGATCCACATCATCGAAAAGATCACCATCATCTCCGTGCGCGAAAGCCGTGCCGTCGTCCAGAGTCGGGTGATCACCATATTGATCGCCACCCACAAGAAAAACCCCAGAATCAGCGCCACCGGAAAACTCGACTTCACCATCGATCCGGCATGCAACACGATCTCCAGCTTATTCTGGTAATACGCCATCCACACAACTGTCAGCGTACCCAGCGCCACCGACCGGGCCGTGATTTTCGGCTTTTCTGTAACCGGTTCCAGATGAGCATCCGGCATTTCTTCAGGACGAACAGCCATTTCTGCGCCCTCTACGCTTTTCTACGGCCCTCTGCGATCCCTCTCTACCCAACAAACTGTCTCAAATAATTCACCGCCTTTGGAACTGCTGTCTCCTCTTCCTCCGCATCCTGCCCTTCATACACAATCGACACCCATCCATTGTAATTCACACCGTTCAAAATTTCAAAAATTCTTGGATAATTCAGCCACGCCTCCTCCCCCGTCTCAATCCGATACACTTTGGCCCGAACGTGTACGGCCAGAGGGGCGGTTTCTTCAATACTTCCGTAAAAATTCAACGCTGGGTCTTCTTTCCCGCGCTGTCCGCTTGCCCCGGGCGATCCCACATACTGCCCCGTATCCAGAATGTGCGACAAATACGGGTTATTCACCGTCTCTAAAATTTTCCGCACTTCCTTCCCAGTCCGCGTCACACACCCGTGGTTGTGATTGTGCAGCCCCAACACAACGCCCTTCTCCTGCCCATAAGCCGCAACTTCCTCCATGCACGGCATCATACGCTCCCAAACCTGCTCCTCCGGCTCGCCCTCCGGGATCCAGGCCGCAAAAATGCGCACCAGCGGAATCCCCATAAATTCTGCCACATCCACCCAGTGCTTCACATCGGCCACCACCTCCGGCAATTCTTCCTGGGGCCTCCCAAAGTTGTTGCTCACCCCAATATAGGAAATCGCCAGCCCCCGCTGCAAACACCGCATCCGAATATCCCGCAAATACGCCGGATCTTCCGAAGCAAATGCCCGCGTATGAATATCAATCCCGTCCAATCCGAGTTCCGACACCCGATCAATAAACGACACCAGATCGATCTTCCCATCCCGAAACTGATCTTTGTAGCTGAGTGACATACAGCCGAGTTTCATCATGGTAAATGCCTCCTATTATAAATTGCCGGGTACCAAGCCCCACACCACCCTGCACCGGAAGTCAGGAGCCAGGAGCCAGAATTCAGAATTCCGTCACCCCCCTTCTGTCTCCTGTCTCCTGTCTCCTGTATTTTTCATCTCACATCCACCTACACATCTAGCAACCTGCCCACATCGGCACTACCATTATATACATGTGTCGAAATTCGCACCCGACCAAACTCACCCCACACCAGCACATTGCCCTCGGCAAGTTGCCGCTCCATTCCCTTGGCGTCCTCACACAAAAAACACGTATTTCCCGAACGGGCTTCTCTCGCCTTTGGAGAAATCACGCAAAAGCCCAGTCTCTCCAAGCCCTCGCTTACCAGTTCAGACAGATCCCGAGCATGCACTTCAATACGCGCCATCCCAATCTCCAGCAACACCCCCAGCGCATAATCCAGATGCATCACCACCTGCATCGCCGGATTGCCCGGCTCCATTCGCGCCGGCATCGCCTCTTCGGCCACTTCGGGATGCCGCTCGGCCCCCTGTGCGGGCCACACCGCCAGATTGTGCCACCCAAAACTCGTCGATTCAACCTGTTCCTCGGCCCGACGGCTCAAATAGCACGGCGCCACTCCATGGGTGGCCAGAAGCCACTTGTAGCTCGAACTCACCGTCAAATCCGTCACACCGCAAGGCACCTGCACCACCCCGGCAGCGTGGGTTGCATCTACGGCCAAAAGAGCCCCTTTCTTCTGCGCTCCCTCCGAAAGCTGTTCCAGATCCAGACACTGTCCCGTGTAGAAACTCACATGACTCACCGCCAGCACCCGGGTCCGAGCATCCACAGCATCCAGCAAATCTGCTTCCGAAACCATCCAGTCTTTATGCGGCACCATACGCACTTCAATCCCACGCCGACGCAAATGCCGCCAGGCATACGCTACCGATGGAAACTCCAGGTTGGTCGTTACCACATTATCTCCGGCCTGCCAGTCCAACCCCCGGGCCAGCCAGCTCATCCCTTCGGCCGCAGACGGCAGAAACGCAATCCGATCGGCCGGCACATCCCATAACACTCCCATGCGTTCCCGACACCGCTCCCCGCGCTCATAAATCTTCGCCCGGCCATCATACCCGGCGCTCTTCCACCGCACAAATTCGTGGTAAACCCCCTCCTGTCCCTTTAACCAGGGTGCTTCTCCTCCCGTACACAAATGGGTGAAAGATCCCAACTCTGCAAAGGCCTCCGGCGACAGCAGCGGCTCAATCTCCCGCTGGACCAAATCGTTTTCCAAATCCAAGTCCTTTCTCTAAAAAAGTCCGTGCCGCAAATCGGGCTCAATATAAGGGTCTGCCCAACCCGGTCCAAGCAAAAGGTCAAGCGCTCAAACGCCACCGTTTTTCATTGACATTCACCCACAACTATGCCATGATTTTCCTGTCATCTTCACATCGTATCCCTGATAGGGAAGCATCGGGCAAGTTGCGGTCTTTTCGTTTCTTACATACATCCAAAAATCTTCACGATCGACAGGTCAATCGGAGTGCCCCCATGGATGAACTGGCCCAGTTGAAAGCCCAGGTTGCCGATCTGAAGCAACAGCTCAAACAAACAGCCAATCGCTACCAAACTCTCAACGCGGAACTCGAAAAGCGTGTGAGCGAACGCACCGCCGCGTTGCGAGAAAGTGAAGCGATGTTCCGTGCCCTGTTCGAAGGCACCGCCTGTGGCGTGGCCCTGCACGACGAGGAAGGCAATTTTATTGCCGTCAATGAATCAGCCGTTAAAATGATCAATGGCAAAACCAAAGACCAAATGATCGGCAAAACTCCGGGAGATTTCGCACCCCCCGTACAACCCGATGGAGAAGACTCCCAGCAAAAATCCCGAGAGCATATCGCCATTGCTCTGGAAAAAGGCAGCCACCGCCTGGAATGGAACGGTCGCAGTCTTGACGGCACCGAATACTTCACCGATGTCATCCTCACCCCCATCAACCTGGACGATCGCCGCCTGGTTCAGGCCGTCTTTATGGACATCACCGACCGCAAACGCGCCGAAGAAGCCCTTCGCCGAAGCGAAGAAAAATTCCGCCGCCTGGTGGAAGGCCTCAAAGAAGAATATTACTTTTTTGCATTGAACCGAAAAGGCGTCTTGACCTACCTGAGTCCGTCCATCGAAAACGTGCTGGGTTATTCTGCCGACAAATTGCCCTCCCACTACGCACGTTATCTTACCGACAATCCCATCAATGAAAAATTGGTCGAAGTCGAACGGGACATTCTCTCCGGAAAATCCCTCCCACCCTACGAAATCGAAGTCTACAACGCCAACGGAGAGCCCAGACGCCTGGAAGTTCTCGAATTTCCCGTCGTTGACAACAACGGCCAGGTCATTTCCGTCGAAGGAATCGCCCGGGATGTGACGACCTACAGACAGGCCGAAGAACATATCCGCCAATTGAACGCCGAACTCGAACAACGCGTCAAAGACCGCACCGAACAACTCCGAAGCCTCTCGGCCCACCTCCAGTCTGTCCGCGAAGCCGAACGCACCCGAATTGCCAGGGAGATCCACGACGAGTTGGGCCAGTCCCTCACCGCCCTCAAAATGGACCTCTCCTGGCTCGACCGAAGGCTCTCCAAAAATCAGAAGGACCTTTCCGACAAAATTACGTCCATGACCAACCTGGTCGATCACACCATCCGGACCGTCCAACGCATCTCTTCCGAACTGCGCCCCGGACTCCTCGACGATCTGGGCCTCACCGCTGCCATCGAATGGCAGGCCGAAGTCTTTCAAGACCGAACCGGCATCGGTTGCAATACCGTGTTTCACCCCGAAGAACTGGTGCTCAACCGCCACCGATCCACCGAAATTTTTCGCATCTTTCAGGAAACCCTCACCAATATCGCGCGCCATGCCGAAGCCAGCCAGGTCGACGTCAGCCTCACCAAAGACGATGGGCAGGTCACCCTGACCATTCAGGACAACGGCAAAGGCATTTCCGAAACACAACTGGCCGATCGCAATGCCTTTGGCCTGATTGGAATGCGAGAACGCGCTATTTCTTTGGGCGGCACCATTTCTTTTGTCGGCCAATCGGGCGTCGGAACCACCGTCGAGGTCAACATCCCGCTAGACGGAGAGACCAAGCAATGATCCATGCCCTCATCGCCGATGACCACACCATTGTCCGGGAAGGTCTCAAGCAAATTCTCTCGGAAACCACAGATATCACCGTTGCCGATGTGGCCAGTACCGGTCAGGAAGTGATCGAAAAAGTCAGAGCAAATACCTATGACGTGGTCTTGCTCGACATTTCGATGCCCGATAAAACAGGCCTGGAAGTCCTCAAACAAATCAAAACCGAGCATCCCGACCTGCCCGTTCTGATTCTCACCATGTATCCTGAAGCCCAGTACGCCATCCGGGCACTCCGCGCAGGCGCCTCGGGATATCTGATCAAAGAGTCCACCCCAGACGAACTGGTCAAAGCCGTGCGAACCGTCTCCGAAGGCCGACGCTATGTCTCCGCCTCGCTGGCCGAACGCCTGGCCTTCGACCTGACCGGCGATTCGGATCGCTTGCCCCACGAACTCCTTTCCGACCGCGAATACCAGGTCATGTGCCGCATCGCATCGGGCAGAACCGTTTCCCAGATTGCCGAAGAACTTTCCCTGAGCGTCAAAACCATCAGCACCTATCGTTCCCGTCTGCTGGAAAAAATGAACCTCCAGAACAATGCCGAACTCACCCACTACGCCATCC
>JAPUJS010000067.1 GCA_027296045.1 bacterium
TTTTATTACGATATTGGTGTATCCCTGAGACAACAACGGCTTGCATCTTCCAATCCATATTGGAACGAATTCAAGTCGGGGGGCTGATGGCCCCTTTTTTTTTGCCCTGCTAACTCGCGCGCCAACAGACCCTCTCCTATCGTCTCACCGGTGGCCTCTCGCCTTGCATTTCCCTTCTGTGCGCATTATCTTGCTCCCACAGCATAAAATTGAACCTGTCTATAGCTGAGGAAGAACCATGATGGGCGATTACGAAGAGAACAGAGAACAGGGATCCGGAGGACACGGCCTGGCACGTTTTAGAGTTCTGGCCGGACTCTTCCGCTTTTTTGATGAGCGGATCATTCTCGTGCTGATCCTCATGTTTTGTGCCTCCGTAGCGGGTGTGCTCTGGCATTTGTCCCGGCTATCGTCAGAGCTTATTGAATCCGCTGCATTGCACGATGCGGACCGATATTCTCAGGCGCTGGCGGAGTTTCGCACGCTTTATTCCTCCGAGGTTGTCGCACGGGTCCAGGACCGGGGGATCGAGGTGACCCACGACTATGCAACCCATGAGGGTGCTATTCCCCTTCCGGCCACCCTGAGCATGGCCCTGGGCAAGCGAATCGGTGAAAAAGGCTCCGGGGCACAGGTCCGGCTCTTCAGTGCCTACCCGTTCCCCTGGCGGGAGAAAACAGGGGGCCTGCAAGATACTTTTGGAAAAGAAGCATGGTACTTCTTGAGGCAAAATCCCGATCAATCGTTTTACCGTTTTGAAACGTTCCAGGGCCGTCGATCGCTGCGATTCGCAAGGGCGGATTTGATGCGAGCCAGTTGTGTTCATTGTCATAACACACATCCTGACACCCCGAAAGATGGCTGGGAAGTGGGTGATGTGAGAGGGGTCCTGGAGGTCATTCTCCCCATCGACCAGATTGAGGAAGAAACCCGGGCGGGCCTGCGAGGAACATTTGCCCTGATGGCGATCCTGTCTATGTTTGGGGTATCGGGTCTTGCCCTCGTGATCGGCAGGCTGCGTCGAAGTTCGGCCGAGTTGCAGAAACACGCGAGCGAACTGGAGATACGCGTGGGGGAGCGGACCAGAGAACTCCAGGAGGCCAACGGGGGCTTATCGTCAGCGAACAAGGAACTGTTTGGACTCAACCGGGAACTTCAGACCAGGACCGAAGACCTGGAAAAAGCGAACCGGCAGATCCAGAGCGCAAGCCTGTGGAAGTCGCAGTTCCTGACGAGCATATCCCACGAACTGCGAACCCCCCTGAATGCCATCCTGGGATTCACCTCCCTCGTGATGCGCCGAAGTGCTGATGTACTCCCCGAACTCCAACGGGATAACCTGATCAAGGTAACGCAAAGTGGGGAGTATCTTTTGAACCTGGTCAAAGACATCCTGGATCTTACCGGCCTGGAAGCGGGTCGGATGAAGATCCGGGCGACGCCCACCAATGTCAAGGATCTGATCCTGGCCTCCTGTGCAACCGTGAGTCCAATGGTCAAACCGGGTGTGGTGCTCAAGCAGGAGATCCCTGATGATATAAGAGAGGTGCACACGGATGCAGGCCGGTTGCAGCAAATCGTGATCAACCTGCTGAGCAATGCGGTCAAGTTTACCGAGACAGGGGAAGTAGGGGTTCATGTGACAATAGAAGAGGAAAGTCTTGTGATTTCGGTCTCAGATACGGGAATCGGAATCCCAGCAGATACGCTCGATACTGTTTTCGACGAATTCCAACCGCTAGAAGGATCGGGCGTCGAACACAAAGACAGAGGACTGGGGCTGTCCCTTGGAAAGCGGCTGGCGGAGCTTCTGGGCGGGTCGATTGGCGTGGAGAGCCAGGTGGGAAAAGGCTCGATGTTTACAGTGCGGGATCCGGGGCTTTTGCTTTGCCCTCAGACAGCTTGGGAGGGCGAATATGGGGCTGACTTCGGGCTGGCCCTTCTGCTCTGCTGCACCAACAGACCCTCTCCTATCGTCTGACCGGTAGCCTCTCGCCTTGCATTTCCCTCCTGCACACATTATCTTGCTCCCAAAGCATAAAATCGAAGGTCCGAATCTGTTTTCTTTTTTAACCCTTTCCTGGAGCGAATGAATGAATACAAACGCCCAACTCTACCGCGACCTCGGCGCGACGCCCGTCATCAATGCAGCAGGAAACCAGACCGTCATCGGCGGCTCACGCGTCTCGCCTACCGTCCAAGAAGCCATGGTCGCCGCCAATCGCTACTATGTCTCCATGGACGAGCTTTTTCACTCGACCGGGGAGATAATCGCCAACCTGCTCAACGCCGAGGCCGCATTCGTGACCCCGGGATGCGGTGCCGCCCTCGCCCTCTCGGCCGCTGCGTGTATGTCTGTTGGTAGCGCAGAGCGAATGGAGCAGTTGCCGCACACAGACGGGATTCCCAATCAGTTCCTGTTTCAGGCGCGCCAGAAGTACCACTATCAGCGCTGTCTCACGATTTTCGGTGGCCACGTCATGATGATCGGCAACCAGAATGGGACGTCCGCAGAACAGCTCGAAGACTCGATCACCGAACAGACCGCTGGCATCCACTACTACGCCTCCGGCGATCCAGACGATTCGATTTTGGACCTCGACGGCATCCTTGCCGTCGCTGGCCGTCACAACCTCCCGGTCACCATCGATGCTGCCTATCAGGTCTATCCCCTCGACACAATGAAGGCCTATGCGCAAACACCTGACGCCCTCATCGGCTTTGGTGCCAAATATATCGGCGCGTGTAACTCGACCGGCATTCTCTGTGGTAAGAAGGAGCTTGTCGAGGCGGCTTACGCGCACAGCTTTATCGGTTTTGAAACCGGCGATCTGGAGACAGTCGGCCGGCCTCTCAAACTGGATCGTCAGGAGGTCGTCGCGGTCGTCGTCGCCCTCCAGGAATGGCTGGCGATGGACCACGAGGCACGCATCGCCGATCACTGGCGCAAGGCCGACCACATTATGACTTGCCTCGACGGCATCCCCCATCTCAGCACAGAGCGCCACATCGAAGACAATAGCCTCAGCAACGGCGTGATGCTGACGATCGATGAAGAGGGTCTGGGCAAAACGGTTGCTCAGGTGGTCGATGAGCTCAAGGCGGGCGATCCATCGATTTGGACTCGGGCGAGGGGGAACCGGCTTCGTATTGCTGTCGCCCACCTCATCGAGGACGAGGTAGACATTGTTATTGACCGGGTTCGAAAAATAATATCCTAACTCCCGACAGAGGAGACCCTTCGCGTGAAGCTCAATCTGTTGGGCTATCCGTCCAACCCAGCCTTTCCTCAATCGGGCCTCACGATGAGAGTGAGAATCCAATGAAAGATCGACCTTCTCTGCTGCCCCGGATTTCGGTGACCCGTCCTGTGACAGTGACGATGTGCCTGGTGGCCCTGCTGGTGGTGGGGGCGGTGGCGTATACCCGTATTCCGGTGAAGCTTTTCCCTTCCGGATTTTCCCCGCCGTTTTTGTATGTGAGTATCCGCTACCCGAATTCTACGCCCCAGGAGACGGAGCAACAGATTGCCCGGCCCCTGGAAGAGCGGCTCCGGACCATTAAAGGCATCAAGAATATCCGGACCTACAGCAGCACCTCTGGGGTGTCTGCGCCCTTACAGTTCCGGCAGGATGCGGATATGGTCCTGGCTTATAATCAGCTCATCGATCAACTGGATCGGCTGAAGCCCGAACTGCCGGAGGAAGCCCGGGACCGGTTGTTTGTGTGGAAGTTCAACTCGGAAAACTGGTCGATTATGTGGGTGGGGGTGGCACTTGATTCCACGATTACAGATCGGTACAGATTTCTGGACCTCCACGTGAGGCGGCCCTTAGAACGGGTGGATGGTGTGGGCAAAGTCGAATTCTGGGGTGTGTACGAAAAGGAGGTGATGATTGAGATAGACCAGGACCGCATGCGAGCCCGGGGGGTGAATATCTCTGAGATGGTGCAGTCGCTGCAGTCGGATAATTTTGCGCTTGCAGGCGGGCATGTGTCCCAAGGCGGGAAGAAGTTTTTCGTGCGGTCGCTGGCGCGTTACCGGGACCTCGGGGAGATTGAAAATATCCAGGTAAGCAACCGAAACGGCGGGGTGCGGCTCAAGGAAGTAGCCGATGTGTTCTACGACGTGCCCTTGCGTAGCTGGTACGAGCGAATCAACGGCAGGCCGTCGGTATCGATCGGCATTTTCCAGGAATCGGGCGCCAACATTGCAGCGGTCTGCCGGCGTGTCAGGCAGGTGCTGAAGGAGATTGAAGCGCAAACGAAGACGGCGGACCTGCAGTTCAATGTGTTTTTTGACCAGGGGCGGTTTATCGAAGGATCGATCGATAATTTACAAACCACAGGGATCTGGGGAGGGTTTTTTGCCGCCTTAGTGCTGCTGTTTTACCTGCGGACGGTGCGGATGACGGCCATCATCACCCTGGCCATTCCGCTGTGTGTGATGATTACCATCACGGTCCTCTACTTTGTGGGTTGGTCGCTGAATGTGTATACGATGATGGGGTTGATGGTGGGGGTGGGCATGGTGGTGGACAATGCGATCGTGATTCTGGAAAATATCTACCGGATGCGGACCCGGGGGGAGGCCCCCCGGGAGGGGGCCATCCACGGGGCGAGCGAGGTGGGGTTGGCCATTACGATGGCCACGCTGACCACGGTGGTGGTATTTCTGCCGCTGATGTTGATGAGCGGCGACATGGCCATGACGTTCTTCCTGTCCCGGATCGGCGTCCCGGTCATCGTCGCCCTGATCGGGTCGTTGTTTGTGGGGCTGCTGTTTATTCCTCTGGCCTCCGTAAAGTTTGGCGGCAGTCAGGTCAAGGCCGATCCCGCGTCTGTTCGATGGGTCCGGAAGACCTATGTCCGGGTCCTGGGCTGGACGATGTGGCACCGGAGAGACACCTTCCTGATAGTGATTGTCCTGTTTGCCACCATCGTCTATCCTTCCCAGAACCTCAAGCGAGGTGGGGGCGGCGGGCGGGCGCTCAACGATTTCCGAATCAGTTTCAGAATGCCGCCTGATTTCTCCGTGCAGGAGTCCGGCGAGGTGATGGCCCAGGTGGAGGCGTACTTAGAAGAGAAAAAGGAGGTGTACGGCATCCAAACCATCCGGGTCTGGTTCCGGTCGACCTACGGCAGCGCCCAGGTGTTTCTGAAGTCGAATGCCAACGATCCGTGGTGGTGGGTGGTGTATCGGGATGTGCGAAAAAAGCTGGGTTACCCGGTGGATCAGGTGATGGACCGGAAGAATGTGATTAACGATATCAAGAAGACGGCACCCCGGTTTGTGGGGGTCCGGACTTCCGTGGACAGCCGGAGTGGGAGTGGGAGTGGGGGAGATCCGTCGGTGGGCGTGTACCTCTACGGAGACGATACGGAGGTGCTGGCCGAACTGGTGGAAGAGACCGAACGCCGGCTACGGACGATTCCGTCGGTGATCAGCGTGGATAGCGACCTGGAGCGAGGGAACAATGAGGTGCAGGTGCATATCAATCGGGCGCGGGCCCAAAAATATGGGATTTCGCCACGGATGGTGGGGCGGAGCATCGCCTTTGCCTTGCAGGGGGTGAGCCTGCCGCGGTATCAGGCCAACGAACGGGAGGTGAACGTACGGCTTTACATGGAGAAGCTGGACCGGCAGACGCTGCATCACCTCAAAAACTTCGTGTTCCCTTCCCGGTCGGGCGAGCAGATTTCGCTGGCCGAATTTGCCACCTTAAAGGTGGCACAGGGCCGGGGGACCGTCCGGCGGGAGAACGGCAAGACCCGGCTGCGTGTGAAGGCGTTTACGACAAAAGACGACCTCAAAGGGCTCTATGCGGAGATCGATGAGGTGATGGAAGGGTTTGCGATGCCCCGGGGGTACACCTGGAATAAGGGCGAACGGTATTCCAAACTCAGAGAGACGGATAACTCCACGATGTCTGCCGTGGTGATGGCTATTACCTTTGTATTTTTGCTGATGGGAGTGCTGTTTGAGTCGTTTGTCCTGCCGTTTTCGGTGCTGTTTTCGATTCCATTTGCCTTTCTGGGGGTCTACTGGATGTTGTTTCTAACCGGGACGCCGATGACGGAAATGGCGATGGTGGGGGGGATTGTGCTGATCGGGGTGGTGGTGAACAACGCCATTGTGCTGGTGGATATGATTAACCGGATGCGGGCCGAGGGGATGGGCCGAACCGAGGCGATCCTGGAGGCGGGATACAACCGGTTCCGTCCGATTCTGATGACGACGTTCACCACAGTGTTCGGCCTGCTGCCGATGGCTCTGGGCAGCAGCACGGTGCTGGGCGAGCCCTATGCCCCGATGGGCCGGACGTTGATAGGCGGGCTGCTGACCTCCACACTTCTGACGTTGCTTATGGTGCCACTTTTTTATACTCTTTTGGATGATTTACGCAATGTTCTCTACCGCATTACTTCGGATGCCTTTTCACGTGTTCGATCAGGGAATACCTCTGGACTTGATGTTGCGGAAAACGATTAGGAATTGGGGGAGATCCGTTCAAGGTATAATGAAGTGGCCGAGTTATCGGGTCTCACTTCTGACTAT
>JAPUJS010000068.1 GCA_027296045.1 bacterium
ACGAAGAATCCGCCAAACAGGACCTCTTCCAAAACTATCCCTTCTTTTTTGGTGCCACCATCCCCGCCAACACCTATCGCGGCCAGTCCGAACCCTTTCAGGGCATGAATGTCGGCTCTATGCACCTCATCACACGGGCAAGTCTCGACCAAGACACCGTCTATCAGTTCACCAAAATTCTCTATGAAAAACGGGCGGAAGTCGTCAAAAGACACCCGGCCGGAAAAGCCATCAACCCCAAAAACATCATTCGGGACACCGGCACCCCTTTCCACCCGGGTGCCGTCAAGTACTACAAAGAAATCGGAATCTGGCCCAACTAAAAGAATCGTTTCAGGTTCCACGTTCCACAGTTGATCTGCAACCGTATTGGAATGCGGGAAACCTGAATAACCTGGAACTTATATGCTGCCTCGCCTCAAGCACTGGCTCTTCCGCATCCTTGCAACCCTGCTCAGCCTGTTCATCCTGGTCGAAGTCAACTACCCCCAACTCACCCCTCAATCCCAGCTATCTATCTTCGCCCTGCTGGGCTTGACCCTCGTCTTTCTCAAATATCCCATCCATCCCAAAATCGTATCCAACACCCCCCTTCAGCTCCTGGACCTTTTCATCGCCCTGGCTGTCGTTGCTTGCTTTTCTTATATCCTTGTACAAACCGAACCCCTCTTCCAATCCCACTGGCTCAACGGCCAATCCCTTGGCAACCGTGCCGGCCTGGAACACCCCCTCGATCACCTGGTGGGCCTCATCGGCCTCATCCTGGTCTTAGAAGCCACCCGCCGCGCCATCGGCCTCACCCTGCCCCTGCTCGCCATATCTTTCCTCGCCTATGCCGCCTATGGCTACACCATGCCCGACTGGCTCTTCCCCCACCGGGGATACAACTGGGAGCGCATTGTATCGCAAACCTTCCTGCACTCCCAGGGCGTCTTCGGCATCGCCCTGAAAATCATGTTCACCTACGTCTTCCTCTTTGTCCTCTTTGGCACGGTTCTCGAACAAACCGGTGCCACCGGCTACATCCTGAACACCGCCCGCAGATTCTTCCGCAACAGCACCGGCGGATCTGCCAAAGTCGCCGTCATCTCCTCCGGCATGATGGGTTCTCTTTCCGGTAGCGCCGTGGCAAACACCGCCACCACCGGCACCTTCACCATCCCCATGATGCGCTCCGCTGGCTTCCGTCCCAGTGTCGCTGGCGGTGTCGAAGCTGCCGCAAGCTCCGGAGGCGCCCTGGTCCCCCCCATTATGGGTGCAGGTGCGTATATGATGCTTGAAATCGTCGAACCCGCCGTCACCTATATCGAGATCATCAAAGCCGCCCTGGTCCCCGCCCTCCTCTATTACACCGCCCTCCTCTTCATCGTCCACTTCCACGCCCAACGCATCGGTGCTACCACAAAAGATCACGACCTGCCCGAGCGCCCTCCCAAAGTCCAGGGTGCCGTCTTCCTGGTCGCTTTCATCACCCTCATCCTTTTCCTTGTGCTCGGATACACACCCTTCCGAGCCGTCAGTGTTGCCCTGCTCTTTGTCCTCATTATCAGCGCCTTCAGCCCCAAAACCCGTGTGGGTCTCCGTGCCCTCTACAGCGCCCTTGAAGGTGCCGCCCACGGCGGCGTCTCCCTCATCGCGGCAGCCTCCTGCGTGGGCATTATCATCGGCATTGTCACCCTCACCGGCATCGGTGCCAAGCTGCCGAGCACCCTTTTGTCCCTGGCCCAAAACAACCTCATCCTGGCCCTGTTCCTCCTCATGATCTCCACCATCATCCTCGGCATGGGCCTCCCTTCTGCCGTTTGCTACCTTCTCATGGCCACCCTCGTCGGGCCCGTCCTGGGTGAACTCGGCATCGTGCCCTTGGCCGCCCACCTGTTCATCTTCTACTTCGGTATGATGTCTATGGTCACCCCCCCCATCGCCCTGGCCGCCTACACCGCCGCCGCCATCGCCAACGCCGGCATTATGCAAACCAGCTTCGCCGCCTTCCGCTTCGCCCTGGTCGGATTCACCCTCCCCTACGCCTTCGTCCTCCACCCCGAACTCCTCCTCCTTTCCCCAGACCTCATGGTCACCGCCGCCAACATCCTGATCGTTCTCCTGGGCATCGTCCCTCTGGCCGCCGCCATCGCCGGCTATGGTTTTGCACCCCTGAACAACTGGCAACGCCCCATCCTCCTTTCCGCCGCCCTCCTCCTCTTCCTCACTCCGTCTGGACACGCCCGTATCTACATCCAAGGATTGGCCTTGATTGTCGTCCTGATCCTTGCCATCTTAAACTGGCGATCCAGACTTTCTTTTGTTACACACCATTCAATCAAAACCTGAACAGGTGTGGGCCTAACCCACCCGGACAAAATCACATGAGTGTACGACGTATGGATGTGTGTCAAAAAAAAGGACCACAAGCCCTTGTCTTCCTTCTCCTGGTCACAGGCTGTCTGGCCCCCGATTCAGGCCAGGACATGACCTCCCAATCCACATCCGGCCCACAAAGCACCCAACAAACCCATCAGACTCGCGCCCCTCTAAACATCGACCCCGCCATCCTCCAGAACCGCACCTTCAACGAAGCCCCCATGTTTGCCGAACAGGTCCAACAGGGCAAACTGCCACCCGTCTCGGAACGCCTGCCCGAAAATCCCCTCGTCATTGTCCCCATCGACGACATCGGTACTTACGGCGGCACCCTCCGCCGTGCGCTCACCGGAGACATCGTCCAGACGCCCGGCCCCAGCAAAACCCTCAACGAAAACCTGATGGGCTACGAACGCCCCTTCCCAAGAAGTATCCAGCTCAACCTGGCCGAGCACTATACCTACCAGGACAGTGGCAAAATTGCCATTTTCAAGATTCGCAAAGGCGTCAAATGGTCCGACGGCTACCCCTTCACCGTCGACGATATCCTGTTTTGGTACTACGACATGACCTTTGACGACAACGCCCGCCAAAATCCCTTTCCTCCGGCGGGATGGATGGTCGACGGCAAACCGATGCAATTCGAAAAAATCGACGACCACACCCTCAAAATTTCCTCTCCCAAACCCCTCGGCCGCGTGCTCCAGGAGCTCAGCCGCGAACTGGTCGCCGCCCCGAAACACATCCTATCGCCGCTGCATCCCAGGTACAACCCCGAAACCAATTACGATACCTTCCGCCGGGCCACCACCAACGCCCAGATGCGCCTGCAACCCGGCCTCCCCCGCATCTCCGCCTGGGTCCCCACCGAATGGGTTCACGGTCAACGCATCGTCTACGAACGCAACCCTTACTACTGGAAAATTGACACAGCGGGCAATCAGCTCCCCTATGCCGACCGCATCGTCTTCGACGTCATCCAGGATCCTCAGGTGATCCTGCTCAAATTCATCAATGGCGAACTCGACCTGATTGGCCGTTACACCCGCATCGACATGTTCCCCACCCTCAAAACCGAAGAAAAAAAGGGGAAATTCAAAGTCCGAATCACCGGCCCCAACCGAGGCCCGGCATACCACCTCAACTGGGACGACCCCAAACCCGCCTTGCGAGAAGCCTTTCGCAACAAAAACGTCCGCATCGCCCTCTCGCACGCCATCAACCGCGAAGAAATCAACGAAATCGTCTTCCACGGCCTGCTCGAACCCTCGGGCTATTCCTTCGGCCCCATCAGTCCCTACTTTTCCCCCGAAGCCTACAAGAAATATTCCGAATACGACCCCGACAAAGCCCGACGCCTCCTCGACCGAGAAGGCTATCGCGACACCGACGGCGATGGCATCCGCGAGCTCAAAGACGGCTCCCGCTTCGAACTCACCATCGACTTTGTCCATCCCGGCGGCATGTTCAACGGCCAGCCCGTCTCCGAACTGGTGGCCGACCACTGGCGATCCGTGGGCATCAAAATCAACCTCAACGGCGCCCTGCGCAACATCATCGTGCCCCGCCGCTACAACAGCGAATACGACGTCCACTACTGGGGCCTCGAAGGACCCAACGACCCCTTAACCTACGCCATCGGCTGGGCCGTCCTGGCCAAAAATGTACCCTACTGGCACCAGAAAGCCTGGGACGAAGGCCCCGACTGGCTCCACGAGGCCACCAAATACGTCCGACTGGCCATGACCACCATCGACACCCTGAAGCTCCGCACCTACATGACCCGAGTCCGAGATCTCCACACCGAAAACGTCCCCATCATCACCATCGGTTCCGCCTACCACGTCTGGGGCGCCAACACCCGATTGGGCAACGTGCCTTATGAAAACGTGGCCGACAATGCTTTTCTGGGCTGGAGCCGGCCGGTTTTTCACGAACAAATTTTCATTAAAAATAAGAAAAGCAACGTCAAACCGTGAACCTGACGGACCTGATTCATCGCACCTCTTATGCTTTATATTTTCCGTGTGCTCTGTAGTAATTTTGTGAGGAGCTTTTATAAGTAGGAGAAAAACCATGCTCAAATTCGTAATGATGCCACCCCAGAATGATCTCAAAAAGTGGTTTGCCACACGCCTCACCGAAACCCTTTCCGAATACACCGTCGTCTCTCCTGAAACCGACGGAGACGCCAGACGAGAAATGGTGGACGCAGACGCGGCATTCGGCTGGATTCCTCCAGAAACCCTCTCAGTATCTGAAAAGCTCCGATGGCTTCAAAACCCCGACTCCGGACCTTTTGAGGGCTATTTCTACCCAGAACTCATAGACCATCCCGTCATCATTGCCAATCCCCGGGGCATCTACTTCGACCACATCAGCCACCACATCATGATGTTTGTGCTCGCGCTCTCTCGGGGCCTCCCCTGGTACGTCGAAGCCCAGTCTCGCAAAGTCTGGGACAAAGAAGCGCGGGAAAGTCCTTATATCTACCTGCCGGATGCCACCGCATTGATCGTCGGCGTGGGTGGGGTGGGCCACGAAACCGCCAGACTCTGCCATGAGTTCGGCATGGACGTCATCGGCGTAGATCCCCGCCCGGAATACGACCTGCCCCATGTTGAAATGCACTCCCCGGAAGAACTGGACGACGTGCTTCCCCGGGCCGACTTTGTGATCGCCACTACGCCACACACGCCCGAAACGGCGGGCATGTGGAATGCCGACCGATTCAAATACATGAAAAACACGGCCTATTTCATCAACATCGGACGCGGCAAAACAACCCGCATCGACGCACTCGCAGATGCGGTTGAAAGCGGCGAAATCGGCGGCTGTGGCCTGGACGTATACGAAATTGAGCCCCTCCCTCCCGACCACAAACTCTGGAGCCTGCCCAACGTCCTCCTCACGCCGCACATCGCGGTCAGAGAAGCCGACAACCTCCCTGAACGCCGTTTCCAGATCCTTCTCGAAAACGCCCGACGCTTTGCCGCAGGACAGCCGCTCAAAAACATCGTTGATAAAAGCCGGTGGTATTGATAAAAAAAGGAAGAATGTTGCAGGCGGTCGGCAATGCGCGTTAGTGCAGATTCTTTGCCACAGACTTAGGCAGCACCCGACACCACCATGTCAAAACCGCCGAACTCTGCTGGCAAACCCTGGAAGTCATCGACGAACAACCGCGATCGCAGGTGTTTTTATGTCGGCTCTGAAAAAGAGATTTGATTTCCTGGCCTAAGATTCTCATGATATATCAGATGAACTCACTTTATTCTAAGGAGCCCCCCATGTCCGATACCCGCGTTTTTGTTGGCGACCTTACCCGAAAAGAATTTCGGGAACGTCTGCACGCAGGCACTATCCAGGCCGCTATTGTACCCACAGCGGCCACCGAACAGCACGAAGAACACCTCGAAATGATCCACGACACCCTGCACGTTACCCACATGGCCGAACAGGCGGCCAAACGACTGCACCCCAGCGTGGTTGTGGCCACGCCCATCGGCATCGGCGTCTCCGAACACTGGATGGAGCACATCGGCACCCTCACCGTGCGCCCCGAGATCTTCTGCGAATACGTCTACGACGTCTGCCACTCCCTCGCCCGGGCAGGGATTCAAAACATCCTCATCCTCAACGGCCACGGCGGCAACGTCAAACCCCTCATGCGCCGGATCGACGAATACCGCGACAAACTCAACATCAACCTCCGCTTCCAATCCTACTGGGATGTCTACGATCCCGATCTGGTTTTCGAGGTCATGGAAAACGACCGCCTGCCCGGCCACGCCGACGAATTCGAAACCTCCACCATGCGCGTCCTGGCCCCCGAACGCGTCCACGAAGACGACATCGAAAACCCGCTGGCCGCTGCCGGCACCAAAGAAAAAGGTGAAAAGCTCATCGAGCCCGCCATAGAAGGCGTGGCCGACGTTCTTCGCAAAATGATTGCCGACGAAAAAGTGGACCTGCCCCCTGTCACATTCCGCGCTGGAGGCCGGTTACACATGATTACCGGAGAACCCGTATAGTTCGAAAGAGTCAAGCCTCAGACACCTCTTCGAAAAAAGAATAACCGCAGCGGGTGTAGAGCACGCAGAGATCTTACTGTTTTTCTGTGCGTGCTCTGCGATCTCTGCGGTTCAAAAGTCAACCGATAGGGATTTTCCTGGAACGTAAGATTCCAACAAGACATCTGCTATGTCGAATCCAAACGCCACCATTTTAATCGTCGATGACGAATCCGATATTCTCGACACCTTACTGCTTTTCCTCGAGGAAGACTATCAGGTACTGACGGCCACAAGTGGTGCGGAGGGGCTGGAACTTCTGTCCCAAAATCAGGTCGCACTCATCATATCAGACCAGCAGATGCCGCAGATGAGAGGTACCGAGTTTCTGGAACGGGCCCGAGAGATCTCGCCCAACAGCCTCAGGATGATGCTCACCGGATTTTCAGATTACGACGCTATTGTCGAAGCCGTGAATCGAGGACAGATCTACAGATACATCTCCAAACCCTGGGAACCCGGAGATTTCAAAATCAACATCCGCGAGGCAGTTGAAATCTACCAGATGAGAGCCAACCTTAAACTTGCTGAAGAAAAAATCGAACAACAAAACGAAGCCCTCAAAGAACAGGTCGAACTCTTTCGCAAATTTGTTCCACCCACCCTCACCAGCGCCCTCAGTCGTGAAGGATTTGATGTGCGCCAGGGCATCTCACAGGAAGAGACCTACAGCGTGCTCTCGTGTGACATCCGCGATTTCACCACCTTCTCGGAAACCATTACCTGTACTGAATGCTTCCGATTTATGAATTCCTATTTCACCATTATGGAACCTGGCGTTCGAGACTTTGAAGGCTTTGTTTATCAATTCATCGGCGATGAGATTATGGGCCTCTTCCCGCTGGATGAAGAGGGATATGCCGACAACACCGTTCGCTCGGCCGTTTCACTCCAGAACCAGATCCTGATCAATTACAACCTGGGCCGCGAAAGGGCGGGCTACGACCCCATCCGCATCGGTGTGGGCATCAACACCGGACCGGTCGCCATTGGTATTGTAGGAACCTCCGAGCGCCTCGACGCCTGCGCCCTGGGCAACACCGTCAACGTGGCAGCTCGCTGCCAGGCCCTCACCAAAGAATACGATGCCAACATCATCATCACTGAACATACCTTCCGTCACCTCAAAAAACCCGACGCATTCGACATCCGCAGCCTCGGAACATCCGCCATTCGCGGCCTGGAACAAAAAATCCACCTCTACGGCGTTTATCACCATCCCGACGTATAAACAGAATCTATGAACTGGATCCCTGCCCAAACCATCTTTTCGCTCACGGTCTCACCCGAGCAGACTTCCCACTTGACTTCCTCCCCGGGCGAAGCTTAATTACCGACATCGCCCCGGGTTCAAAAACCGGAATGGCGGGGCAGGCTTCGAAAACTCGAAGCCTGCCCCCTTTCTATGCGACAATAGAAAATCCAACAGGAGTTCCCATGCCCATTTCCGATTCTTGGTGCCCCATCGAAGCCGACCTGGAAACCATTCTCTACCAATACGAAGATCCTCTGCTCTCCCTATCCCAGGCAGAAACACCGGCCATCATTTTCCGTCAGGCCTTCAACCCCAATCATTGCAAGGGCCTGATCCAGCGTTTTATCGACCACGACCTGATGCATGACCCGCAAATTCCCCTGCCCGAAGGCGCCCGGGCACGCATCGACATTGGCACCAGCCTGGGCCAACGGGGCAACGACAAAGAGACCTTCCTGCAACACGCCAAAAAAACCCACACGCTCTTCGAACACCTCTTCGACGACTACGACAACCCCGTTGACACCCTCTACCACGCCCTGGCTGCCCTGGCAACCAAAAAGAATGTACAAATCGCACAGGAACCCGACGGCCGACGCTACGGACCGGCCATCTTCCGCATCCACTATACCCATCACACCTACAAACCCCATATCGACCATGTCACCCTTCGGGAAAAGCGCTTTAACTACGCCGTCACCCGCTTCGACCACCAGTTTGCCGGCGTCCTCTGCTTCCAGAACGCCGGACCCCGGGGCCAGGCGACCCAGGCCATCCTCCACCGCTGCACCTGGACACCTGAAATCCAGCCGCATATCGAAAACCAAACCTTTCACGACTATGCCGCCGAAAATCAGATCCAAAACGTAAAGGTCGACCTCGAACCCGGCGACCTCTACTTCTTCAACACCCGCCTCATCCACGAAGTCCCCGCCATAGAGGGAAACGATCCCCGTATTGTCCTGGCCGTCTTTATTGGCTACTCGCCCAACGACCCGGATATTTACGTCTGGTCTTGACTTATC
This sequence comes from bacterium, assembly GCA_027296045.1. Lineage (GTDB taxonomy): Bacteria > Latescibacterota > UBA2968 > UBA2968 > UBA2968 > JAPUJS01. Next base: position 8,715 of record JAPUJS010000068.1, read on the forward strand.
CCCCGGATAGATTTGTGGGATCCTTGGGATCGCTCCCAGGGCTTCCTGCTTTCATGAAGTGCGAGTTTGCTAATCGCTTACATAATCCAAACTGATCCATCCTTTAAAAAAATGAGAATAAGTTGACCCGCCGGTATTTTTAAAAAAAATTTCATCTTCTCCAGGATCCTTCCCAATTTCCGCAATCCTGAAGCTAACAGTTTTAGATTTCAAAATTTAGATGCAACCCCTCCTTTTAAAATCTTTCAAGAGACTTACAATTACCTTTCTAATATATAAATTCATCTAATTATAAATATTACTTATTATTGACTTATGTCTCTTTTTTCCTTATATTATTTTCGTCCTGAGTGGACTAAGCAACACGGCAAACCGCCCGAAAAGGTCCGTATTTTTCCTCAAGTCACAGACTGCGGGCGTGTGTAATGGGCCGTGAACCTCTCGACAAAGAGGAGGGAAAGATGCACCGCCCTGACACTTAGCGTCGGTACAACCAAATTTCCAACCAACGTATAAGAGCTTAGGGTGCGGCACCCATCTGGAACGGCCCAACACGACCAATCGGTTTACGACATCACTTGTTTGTCAGCAAATGCCTGACCCGGAATTCCAATTCCACAAAAAGGATGCGAAATCGCAAGGTTGAAGCCGGAAAAGATCGCCGCAAAAATCTCACCTCACAGGAGGAGGGGATATGCCACCGGGCTGTTATTAGCGGCCACGACGGGAATGTGCAAAGAAACATCCTGAACCGTGGCCGCTACATTTTTATTTGTCTCAAACAAACACATTCCGGGAGGTGACACCATGAAGTTGAGAGAAATATTAGCAGAGAAAGGCTCCCGTGTCATTGTCATCGGCCCTCAGGACACCCTTCGGGAGGCCCTTCGCACACTCATCGAAAACAAGGTCGGTTCCCTTCTAGTTCGAGAAACCCCCGATCAACACGTCGGCATCATTACAGAACGCGACATCATGCGGGCCGTTTACAACGAAGTCACCCTGGATCAAACCCGGGTAGAAGCTGTTATGACGCTCACCCGCGACATTGTTATCGGCACCCCGGATGACAATACCGAATATGCCATGGCCGAAATGACCGAAGGGCGCTTTCGCCACATGCCCGTCATTGAAAATGACTGCCTCGTCGGCATTGTCTCGATCGGCGATATGGTCAAAGCCCAGCTCAAACAGGCCCGTTCGCAGGTAACCGAATTGAGAGACTACGTAACCGGCGTTCCGGACTAATCTTCGAATGCAGGAGGACCGCTTGGACCAACCATCCCACACCATATAAAAATCCCCGCTGTGTGTCCTGCGGGGATTTTTTTTGTTATTGTCGTTTGACAACCATTCTGTCACCTTTTTTTACACCACTGCTCTATCTCCGCTTAATCCAGACTCTGCCTTGCCGCCTTCCCCCGATTCTCGTGGTGCAAAATCCGCTTCCTCACCCGCAGCGCCTCGGGCGTCACTTCCAACAATTCATCCTTCCCCAGATAATCAATCGCATCGTCCAGCGACAAAATACGGGGCGGAGTGAGCCTTTCCACAACGTCTTTGGTACTCTGACGGTGGTTGGTCACATGCCGGGTACGGCACACATTCACCACCAGATCCTGATCCCGAATGTGTTCTCCCACCACCTGCCCGGCATACACGCTGTCACCGACCTTGACAAAAAACGTCCCCCGCTGCTCCAGGGATCGCAACCCATAGGTGTTCACCGTCCCTGTCCCCAGAGAGACCAGAGATCCGTGAGGCTGTGCTTTAATGGACCCTGCATAGGCCTCATAACTGTGAAACAGGGTGTGAAAAATCCCCGTGCCTCGGGTTACTGTCAAAAACGGCTGTCGAAAACCCAGAATCCCCCGGGTCGGAATCAGATACGTATTGTAAACCGTCCCGTCATCCCCATAACGCGTATCCTGCAACCGCCCCTTTCGCTTCCCCATCATCTCACTCACCGGACCCAGATATTCGGTGGACACTTCCAGAAAAACTTCCTCAATCGGTTCTTCCCGTCCCTCAGGTCCTTCTCTAAAAATCACCTCCGGCTGGCCCACCGAAAATTCATATCCTTCTCGCCGCATCGTCTCAATCAAAATCGCCAGGTGCAACTCTCCCCGCCCCGACACCAGAAATGCGCTTGCCTGCTCCGTCTCCTCTACGCGAAGCGCGACATTGCTTTCCAACTCTCGCATCAAGCGATCCCGCACTTGACGGCTCGTCACATATTTTCCCGACCTGCCCGCAAACGGCGAATCGCTCACCGAAAACGTCATCCGCACCGTCGGCGCTTCCACCGTGATCGGCGGCAGCGGCCTCGGGTCTTCCGGATCACAGAGCGTATCCCCGATCGCCACGTCCGGAATCCCGGATACCGCCACAATATTTCCCGCCTGCACCTCGTCCTGGGCTTCCCGCTTCAAATTCCGAAACGTATAGACCTTGCCCACTTTGCCCGTCACCATCTCTCCCTCGGCATTGATATGTGCAATCGCCTGCCCCGTCTTCAACGACCCGGCCCGCAACCGACCCACCGCAATCTTGCCCACATAATTGCTATATTCCAGAGTCGTCACCAGCATCTGCGCAGGACCGTCCGGGTCCACTTCCGGCGACGGCAAATAGTCCACAATGGTCTCAAACAACGGTGTCAAATCCTCTTCCAACGCATCCGGCTCCAATCCCGCCTTTCCGTCCAGTGCCACTGTATAAATGACCGGAAAATCCGCCTGCTCGTCCGTCGCTCCCAGATCCACAAACAGATCAAAGGTCTCGTTTACCACCTCCAGCGGCCGAGCCGCCTGACGGTCCACCTTGTTCACCACCACAATCGCCTTCAACCCCCGCGCAAACGCCTGCAGCAACACGAACCGCGTCTGCGGCATCGGCCCTTCCACCGCATCCACCAGCAGCAACACCCCGTCCACCATATTCATAATCCGCTCCACCTCGGAGCCAAAATCCGCGTGTCCGGGCGTGTCCACAATATTAATCGTCACGTCCTTATAAACCACACCCGTATTTTTTGCCAGAATCGTGATCCCCCGCTCCCGCTCCAGATCGTGCGAGTCCAGCACCCGCTCCTGCACCTGCTGGTTCTCCCGAAACACCTTCGTCTGCTTCAATATCCCGTCCACCAGCGTGGTTTTCCCGTGGTCCACGTGCGCAATAATTGCAATATTTCGAATGCGTTCAACCGCCATTGTCGATTACACCCTCAACAAGTATGATGTAAAAAACCACCAAAAAGCCCGACCAGGATTGGTCGAGACTTTGAAAGTTAACAGAAACCGCATTTTCCCGCAAGAACATCCGATATTTTCTCTACTTCTCTTGACTTTCCCCGGAGAAG
>JAPUJS010000069.1 GCA_027296045.1 bacterium
TCCCGCCCCTTTAGCTGGAGCACCCAGATCAACACCCACCTACAAATCAACTCCCCCTTCTCAACCGATTTTGCGCGGGACTATACCCTCACGCAGGAAGTCGATATCATTTACGAGATCACCAACCGGATCAGCATCTCCACCCTCAACACCATCCGGATGGTCAAAGACCGCGACCGGGACGCCCGACTGAGCCTGGTCTCGAGCAACAACTTCACCTTCTTTGTCGAAAACCAGATCAGCCTCACAATTGGCGAACAAATCAGCAAAGCCAAAGGCCTGCCCTTCCGCCAGAGCTTTAACTTCACCGTGAACTACCGCATTTTTTAACCAAAAAAACCCCTGTGGTATCAAAACCACAGAGGCTTCTCCGTTTCTATTTTGCAACGCCCCAGGAGGATAGGGGTTCGGCCAACCTACAAACTTGCAACCGCGTCCTCCAACGCCTCGGCCGTAATCCCAAAATGGGCCCAGGTCTCCTCCAGCCCTTCTGAAGGCGCCGTTCGAGGATCGGTAATTCCGATATGTGCATGCGCCACACCCTGCGCAGAAGCCACCCCCGCCACCAACCCTGCAAACCCCTTCAGCCCACTCTCCGGCGTGCCAATCTTTCCATCCTCAATCGTTGCCACGCCCTCCGAATAGGCCCCCACCAGATCTTCTAACACACCCTCCGCCAGCGGCAACCCATTCACCACATACACATCCACAGAAATGCCACGCCCCTCTAAGGCCGCTGCCGCTTCAGCCCCCAGATGGGCAGGCGCCCCAAAGGCCAGAATCGCCCGTTTGGCCCCCTCCACCTTCCGGTAAGACGTCACCGCCTCCCAATCATCCGTTAGCTCCCACAAAGGCCCCGACCCATCCTGCTTGTCCAGAATCGGCAGCCCCGAATCTCTCGGCACCCCAATGATGTGTCCGCCGTAGTGAGCCGCCATATCCTTCACCGAAAGAAAGGCCACACGGGCATCGGAAGGGGCATAAAACCGGTGCAAATAGGGCAAATAATTCAACCCCACATTCACCCAATCCAACCCCCACCCCGAAAAGTGATCCCGTCCCGTACAGGCCCCTACATGCGACAGATGATACGTGACATTCAGCCCTTCGTTCGCACCGGTCAAATTCCGTTGATACTGCCACATGTCCATCCCTTCGCGGGCAATGCCTTCAAAAAAGGCCGCAAAAGTCGACACCACATTCAGCTGAGGCCTCCGGGTGCTGGTGGCCAATCCATTGGCAATCAAAGCCGCAGCCTGCTCTTCAATACTCATCTCAAATTGCTGGCTATCGGGCAAAATCGCCCGGGCAGACGCCAGCTTCGTCGATCCATCCAGATCGCAGCCCACCACAAACATCTGATTTGGAAACGCTTCGGCCACCAGCGCATAGGCCGCCGAAGCACCATCCCGAGGGCTGGATTTTTCACCCACGCCTTTCAGCTCCACCTTTGAAATAGCCTCCTCCGACAACACCAAATTCTCGCTGCCCGGTTTCGACCGGGCCGGTGTTTCCACCACCCGGGCAGCCTGGCCCCGCAAATCGGATAGCGCCCCTTCCTGAGCCGGACTCATCTGCATCATCGGACTATCCAGCACCGCCTCTGCATCCCGATCCAGCATACTGCCATCGTGATGCCCGTGTCCGCCCGGCAAATCATTGACCAAAAACAAACACTCCAGCATCGGAACCACATCCCGATAGCTCATCAAAGATCCGGGCACCCACACCTGCTTGTCCATCGGCACATCGTGCTCGGTGGCAAAGGCCTCCACAGCCTCCCCAATTCCATACTGCTCGCCAAATGCGCTCAGCGTCACATGTTCTTTCCCCACCGGATAGATCATACTCGGTCGCCCGTTTTGAGCAAGCGTGTAGGCCTCTTTATAGGCCCCATAGAGCGTCGCCGGATCCATTAGCGTGGCCACTTCCAACACCTCCACCCCCATGGCCTGAACCACCGAACGCGGGTCCTTATCCAGCACACTCCTGGTGCTTCCCGAAAGCTGAATCCCGTTGCGATCCATCACAAACGTAATCGGTGCCCCGTGTACTTCCGCCCCATTGAACCCATTGAGCGCCTGTCCCGAAATCCAGCTCGCATCTCCACAATGGACGATCACCCAACTGCCTTCGCCATAAACCGCTTTTTTCCCAAGCGCCTGTCCAACCGCCACCGGAATCATCACCCCCAGCCGCCCCCCATTCAGCTGCGTCCCTCCCGGCAACCAGGACACGTGCCCGGGCAGATCCAACCCCCGCCGAAATCGAGTGACCACCGCCTCTGCATCCACAAACCCATAGGCCGCCAGAGATGCATAATACCCGATGCTGGTATGCGCATGTTCGATCGTATATTCCCTGCGCTCATAGTCCACCACCGCAAGCGTCAACAAAAGCGGCGGAATCAGACCCAGACCACCGCCCAGGTGATCTAGCTCGCCGATCTCAGCCAGAGACGCCAGCGACCGGATCGCCGTTCGAGCGGCCTCCACCTGCAAAGCCGTCAGAGACTCACGCTGTGTTTCGGATAGCGCATCGGTGTGTTCAAGATCAATCTGAAGCGGCAAAACCTCGGACCGAACGCCATCGCCCAAATAGTTGCACGACGACAGCAACGCCCGGTTCCGGTCCCCCTGGCGGGCCGTCACCTGCTTTAAATCGAGCATTACGGGAAACTCCTTTTGGAGAAAACACGAGTGGAGAAACTGCGAGGAATAGATCCGGAGGGAGAAATAAAACTCGTAGGATTCTTAAGATAATGACCCGCCCCAAAAAAGCCAGCTAAAAATCTCCACACAACGCAAAAAGTGTGATGTACCTCTTTTTTGTAACCGCAAATTTTGGTATGTTAAAAGGCCGTCATGTTTGCCCATCCAGCAAAAACTTATCTCATACATCCTGGTATACACTCGATTCCCAAAATCACCACTTGTAAACGCTGCACGCTGGGTTCAGAACATGTATGAGACGACTTCTAGAATAAGGAGCACCCCAATGCCCGACACCATGATCGCTGCGCAGATGTACACGGTCCGCGACTTCACCAAAACGCCCGAGGACATTGCCGAAAGCCTCAAAAAAGTCAAAGCCATAGGCTACGATGCCATGCAAGTTTCCGGCTTCGGCCCCATAGATCCTCAGGAACTCAAACACATGGCCGATGGAGAAGGCCTGGACATCATCGCCACCCATACCGGCTTTGATCGCATGCGCGACGACACCCAGGCCGTCATCGACGAACACCTGCTCTGGAATTGCAAATATCCCGCCATTGGAGGCCTCCCACAAACCTACCGGGAAGGTGGTGAAGGTGGATATCTCCGTTTTGCCCGGGACGCCTCGGAAGTAGGTCGTACGCTTGCCGAGGCCGGGCTCACCTTTGCCTATCACAACCACAACTTCGAATTCCAAAAATTCGGGAATCGCACGGCCCTGGAACTCATTCTTCAGGAAACCGATCCCAAGGTCTTACAACTCGAAATCGATGTCTACTGGGTTCAGGCCGGAGGCGCCGATCCAGCCGCCTGGATTCGCAAAGCCAGAGCCCGCATTGACCTGGTCCATGTCAAAGACATGGCGATCGAAGGCCGCGAACAACGCTTTGCCGAAGTCGGCGAAGGCAACCTCAACTGGCCGGCCATCCTCGAAGCCGGCCGCGAATCCGGCACCCGCTGGTACATTGTCGAACAGGACCGATGCTACGACCGGGATCCCTTCGACAGCCTCAAAATCAGTCTGGAAAATATGAAAAACATGGGGCTGTCCTGAGGCCTTCATGCTACAAAAAACACAAAAAAGCCGGTGTCTTAAAAAGACACCGGCTCCTTCTTTCTCCCCTCTCAAGAAAAACCGGGGGGTGAGGAACTCACCCAAACACATCCATCAACTGCCCCGGTTGAAACCGAGCCCCATATTCCAATCGTGTGACAGACGCTGCCGAAGGCGCAAAATCGTCCAGACCGGAAACCGCTTCTGGTAAATCGATGGCCCCATCCTTTGAATCGTGCGATTCGGTCGGTGTTTCAGATATCGACGAATGTTGCTCACCCACCGGTTCCAAAAGTCCCGAATCGTCCGAAGTTTCTCCGGACATGGTACTTTGATTTCCGCCCTCTTGCCCATTTTGCCCTGCCGACTCCGGTTCGCTCTGCTCCAGAATTTCACCCATCGCTTCATCCCCTTCACCCCCCAGCCGCTGTTCCATCATATCCTGTCGCGCCTTGGCCTCCATCTGGGAAGCCGCTGCTGCTGCCCGCCGGTCCTGCCCCGAAGGTTCTGCCGGCGCCATCGCCGCCCGCCGGACAGTTTGCGCTTTCCGAATCGTCGCTTCCGGATCATCCGAAACCGGCGACGTATCGATCGAAACCTCGCCCCCAACCGCATACTGCTTTCCGTTCGGACCGGTTTCATATTCATACTGAATCCCACCCCGCACATACTGGCCCCCTGCTGCTACATGGGCCTGCTCGTGGGTTCGCACTTCCCGATCCCTTGTCTCCAACTGATCGACCTCGGCCTGTTGGTCTTCTGTCAGTTCCTGTTCAGTCGTTTCCGTTTGAGCAGATGTTTCTTCTTCCTCACCGGCCTGAGAATTTCCACTTTCACCGTTTTGTACAACCCCTGTTTCTGCCGATCCCATCGTTGCAGATTCGGCCGGCGTGTGCAAATCTGGAATCTCCACCCCATTTACCGAAATCGGTTGTGCGTCCACAGCGCCCCGTCCAGACGGCACCGAGTCCCCCTGTCCGGGCAACGCCTCTGCAGCACCCAGCACCTGCTCCGATCCCAGCAATATCAGGCCAGCCTCCGAAAAGGCAAACCGATCTGCTTCCTGGTCCGCTTCCGTCCCAAGCAATCCCACACGAGCAGATGCTTCATCCCTATTCGGGACCCGCTCCGGGATTCCGGAGAGTCCTTGTAAAATCAAATCGATTTCCATCACGCGCCAAAAGGGTTAAAAGATCATTGGAAACCCCCTATTCTTCATATATCGGCAAAATGTTGACAATCTTGAGTCCTTTTTTTTTAAATTCTTGATTTAATTGACAATACAGCCCATATTAACTATTTTTTACCTTCACAATCCCACACACTAATTCTGTTCTTTGTCACAACAGGAGATTTCCATGCCCTACGAAGACCACATCCAGCAAGCCAAAGATGCCGTCACCTGCGCGATCATCACCATTTCAGACACCCGCACCGAAGCCGATGACAAAAGCGGCAAAATCATCCAGGAACTGCTCGAAGACAAAGGCCACCAGATAGGCTCCTACCAGGTGGTCAAAGACGAAGCCGATCAGATCCGCAAATTGATTCAACACATTGCAGAAGAAGGCAAATGTCAGGCCATCCTCACCAACGGAGGCACCGGCATCGCTGCCCGAGACACCACCTACGAAGCCGTCACTTCGCTGCTCGAAAAACGCCTGGATGGCTTCGGCGAGGTCTTCCGCTTTTTAAGCTGGGAAGACATCGGCTCGGGCGCCATGCTCTCTCGAGCAGTTGCCGGAGTCTACAGCGACACCATGATCTTCTGCATGCCCGGTTCTTCCGGCGCCGTCCGTCTGGCCATGGAAAAACTCATCGTCCCCGAACTCTCTCACCTCGTCTGGGAAATCTGGAGACAGAAGTAGCCCCGCCCCACCCAACCGCCCCGGGAGACAGGAGACAGAATACAGAATACAGAAGAGGTGGACGGGTGGGGCTCCTATCTCCTGTCTCCTGTCTCCTTGGGGGGTTAGTGGGGCAGGGCAATCAGAACCACTTCCAATCCAGTCCGTATGCCAGCCCCACCGTCAAATCGGTTCGAAACGCGATTCCCGATACCGC
>JAPUJS010000007.1 GCA_027296045.1 bacterium
TGACCACCATCACCATATACTGGGTTACCCAGACGATAGGCTCGTCAGTGAGGATGTATTTCGAGAATCAGAAATACACTTGGTACATGCAGCCTGGAGAGCGGGTGGAGGCACCTGCGGGCATGGCCCTGTTCCCTCAGGAGATTGCCAAACCCCCCAGGGAATGGGCATATCGCGGCTGGGCAGGCCCTCAAACAAATACTGCATGGCCCCGCCCTCGTTGGACGGGACCAGCCATTCGGGCAAAAACTGGTGGAAATAATTCGCCCACTGGTTCTCCGGCGTGGCCTGATAATAGGGGATGGCAATCATCCCCAGAAAATAACTGGTCAATCCATAGGCCGGTACCGCAGCACCCACCAGTCCCATTGCCAGAGCGGAGAGCAATTCTGTCGAGGTCAACGCCCAGGACACCCCAAACCGCCGCAAGACCGCATTGGAAAGCGTCAACACCACATAGGGCACAAACAGCGCAATGGGAAAATGCGTGATATTCATCCGGGCGGTGTGGGCGATGTATTCCACATGGGTATTCCACACAATCACCAGAAGCGCCAGGCAAAGCCCCACCACAATCGCCCGGCCAGACACCCCGCCTTCGGCAGATTCGTTCCAACGGGTCTGTCCCATATCCTGTTGTCGATCAATCGCCATAGGAACGCTCCGACCTTACGGAGGATCCGATTGTCCCGCTTGAAGATCAATCGGTCCCAGATCGTCATTTTTCAAGACCACAAAATAAGACGTTTCATAGTCATCTGCCGAAAGAGCCATATACTCGTCGGTTATATTCCAGTCCATCCAATAAACCGTTCCCGGAGGCCGGTCCCAGGGTACCACCTCATTGACATCCGTCATCTTACGAGGCTCGCTGCTGCTAAAATCAACTCCGATGGCTGAGAAAACCGTAAACTTCATTCCCTTCAGGTCCAGGTTGTATTCCACCGTGCCCTGTTCGGTAATATGGATCTGGGTTTCTTGCTGCATCATGGTCAGCGAATACGTGCTGTCACGCAGCGTCAGAATCGTCATTTCCTTGCCCAGGTCTTCTTGGGTCCGCATTCCCGTGTCACTGCCACCATACATCAGCCAGGAACCGATCGGTGATTGGGGCGCTTGAGGCGCGGGCTTGGGGGTCGATGCCGTCTCTTTCGTTGCCGACGTTTGATCCTGCGAACAAGCAAAGAACAAACCGATTGCAATCCCCACAATCCCCATCCGTTTGAAACAAGGTCCAACCTGCATCGGATCCTCCTCCATAGGACATAAAAACGGTCCGAAATCCCACGCCTGCAGAGGACACGGACCGTCATTTTCAAGATGTTAAGGATGCACACATCCTCACCCGGCCGATGACCCTCCCAGCACTTCCTTCACCTTATCAAAAAATCCCTTGCCCCCCTCAGGCGGCTTCCCATTGTCCAACTCGCCCAGTTCCCGCAGCAACGCTTCCTCGCGCTTGCCCAGTTTGAGGGGCGTCCACACCAGCACCCGCACCAACTGATCTCCCGTGCGATATCCGTTCACCTCTGGAATCCCCTTTCCCCGCATCCGAAAAATCTTCCCCGACTGGGTCCCGCCGGGGATGGTCATCCTGGCCCGACCCGTCAAGGTCGGCACTTCCACCTCATCCCCGAGAGCGGCCTGGCTAAAGCTGACGGGCAAATCATAGACAATATCGTTGCCGTGCCGCTCGAATGCGTCGTGTTCTTTTTCCTCGATATAGACCAGACAATCCCCTGCAGGACCTCCCTTGGGCCCGGAGTTGCCCTGCCCGCGAAGCGGGATATAATTTCCCTCGGACACACCGGCCGGGATATCGACTGTCAAATTCACCTGTTTCTTCGCGCGGCCTTCGCCACCACAAGAAGAGCAGGGGTCCCGGATAATTTGCCCATTGCCGTTGCACTGAGGACACGTCGTCACATTCACAAACTGTCCGAACAGCGACCGGGTGGCCTGACGAACCTGTCCCACGCCCCCACACGTCTCGCAGGTCACGGGTTCCGAACCCCGACGGGTACCAGACCCCCCACAGGCCTCACAGGATTCCAGACGCGTCAACTTGATGGTCTTTGGGGTGCCCTCTGCAATCTCCTCCAGGGTAAGAGCAAGTGTGACCCGCAAGTCTTCCCCCCGGTTGGACCGGCGCCCACCCCGACGGGATCCGAACAAATCTCCAAAAATCCCGCCCCCAAAAATCTCGTCCAGATTGGAGAAAATATCCTGAAAATCTCCTGCATGGGAAAAGTCGGACCACTGGAAACCGCCTCTCCGGAAAGGCCCGCCCAACCCCTCGTGACCAAACTGATCATAGGTTTGGCGTTTGTTGGGATCCATCAAGACCTCGTATGCCTCAGCCCCTTCCTTAAACTTCTCCTCGGCCTCTGGATTGTCCTGATTCCGGTCGGGGTGATATTTGAGCGCATATTTTCGGTAGGATTTTTTGACCTCATCCTCGGAGGCATTTCGTTCGAGGCCCAGAATTTCATAATAATCGCGTTTGGCCATAATCACTCACAGATATCCAAGCAAGAAGAATAGGGCCAGATGGCCCTATTCCCTTGCTTATTTCTTCTCTTGAGGCTTCGCTTCCGGTTTGCCCTGGCTCACCACCACCTTGGCCGGGCGAAGCACCTTGTCTCTCAATTGATACCCAATCTCGACCACCTCCATCACCACACCCACATCGTGTTCTTCCGAGGGTGCCTGCATCAGGGCCTCGTGAAAATTTGGATCAAAAGACTCTCCAACAGGCCGAATTTCAGACAGGTTCCGATTGTGGAGCACTTTGGGCAGTTGCTCCATAATCATCTTTACCCCTTCCAGGTACCCCTCTGAATCGGTCTGGCCATCTTTGCTGTGTACCAGGGCCCGATCCACCGCATCCAGGATGGGCAACAAATCTCGAATCACGTTTTCGCTGGCCGATTGCACCAACGCATCAAACTCCCGCGCCTTTCTTTTTTTATAATTTTCAAATTCAGCGGCCAGACGCATCCAACGATCTTTATATGCTTCGGCTTCCTGCTGGGCCTGCGTCAGCTCGTCCACTTCCTCGGCCTCCGGCTCTACATCCCCTTCGGCCTCCGCTGCATCTTGTCCATCTTCCGAAACCTCCGCTTCCCCTTCGATCTCTTCCACGGCTTCAGGGGCTTCCTGCACTTCCGTTTCCTTCTGCCCTTCTTCAGGCAGATTTTCTTTCTTACCCATAGACCTGTTCCAACTCCTTATGATTTATCGATCCAACATCTCGCCCGTCAGATCCGCAATATATTGCACCAGGGGCACCAGCCGAGCATAGGGCAATCGGGTAGGCCCGATCACGCCGATGACACCCGACACATTGCCCACCTGATAGCGGGATGTCAATACACTGCACCCTTGAAGCCCGGGAGATGCATTTTCATCGCCAATGGTAATCGCAATCCCATCTTGATCGATCCGTTCGCCCAGAAAAGACACCATTGAATGTCGTTCTTCCAACATGCCAATCAACCCGGCCAGCCGATCGGTGGTAAAATCGGGCTGGCGGAACATATTTCGAGCACCGTCCAGGTGTAATTCGTCCACGCTGGTGACCTGAAACAGCGAATCGGCACTGTCTGAGATCAAGCGCAACAGCTTTGGCGACCCTTCGGTGGCAGATTCCAGGCGTTCCCGTACCGAGGTCAATATCTCACCGATCGTCAGTCCAAAAAGCCGTTCATTCACCACCCGCCGCGTCTCGTCCAGGTCGGTCGAGTCCATGTCCGAATCGATCTCGATCACCAGAGTCTTCACCAATCCCGAACGGATGGTCAAGACCAGCAGCAACTTGGACTCGCTTAACTTCACCATCTCCAAACGTTCAAACCTGCCCTGTTCAAACCGAGGGGAAAGCACCAGGCCCAGATTCTGCGACACTTCGGCAATCACATGGGACACCTGGGAAAGCAAACTTTGCACATTGCCTTCCCGAATCTCTTGAACACTTTCCCGAATGGCCCGCCTCGCCGTTTCCGCCAGTTCTTCCCTGGACATCAGCCGATCGACATAAAACCGATAGCCCTTGTCGCTGGGCGCCCGGCCGGCCGACGTATGCGGCTGATATAAATAGCCCTTCTCCTCCAGATCGGCCATTGAATTCCGGATGGTTGCCGAACTGAGTCCAATGCCTATCTTCGAGATGGTCCTCGACCCGACCGGCTCACCTGTTCTCACATACGTCCCGATCAGGATGTCCAGAATAGATTGTTCCCGGTCGGTCAATTCAGCCAATTCGGTCATCGCTTCTCCCTTCTCTTAAACCAGGGGGCAGAATGGGAGAGAATACGGCTTGTAAGGGAGATATCCACCCGCCATACAAAAACAACCGGTGCAGAGTCCGACAGGCCTCTACATCGGCCATAAGAAAGGCTTAACCCTATAATCTTTCTTATGATACACGAATACCAAATCCTTGTCAAGCCCCAAAACAAATAACCAGAAGGCCAGCTGGGATTTTCCCAACCGGCCTTCGGTTTATTCAGGCGTAAAACGTTTTTATTTATTTCAACAACAACATCTTACGCACATCCGAAAATCCTTCGGTCGACATCCGGACGAAATAGATCCCACTGGAAACCGGTCTGCCTAAGAGATCCTTCCCGTCCCAGACGACCCGGTGGAATCCTGCGCCCTGTTGTCCATCCATCAGCACGGCAACTTCCTGACCCAGGATATTGTAAACCACCATCCGGATCTCCCCGGCCTTTGGAAGTGCAAACGGCACCACCGTTTCCGGGTTAAACGGATTGGGGAAGTTCTGGGAAAGCGCATAATCTTCTGGCAGCGCCCGCACAGTTTCCAGATAGGCACCGATCAATCTGTTGATGCGCCCGGCATTGTCGGAAACCAGGGCCTCGGCGATGTCCACACGCCCCGGCACCGTCGGATCCAGCACCCGGAACGTGAGCCTGACAAGCTCCCCTTCACCAACCACGGCGGCATCGGATCCCAACACATCGGCCAGGATCACCTCACCGGCAGCCGGACTTGCTTGCAGGACTGCATCGCCAAAGAGCGAGCCGGAAACGCCGTTGACACCCACCAGTTCCAGGGCGGCATCGTCAAACGTCATCCGCAGGTCATAGCCTTGCAGGGCAACTGCATCGCTTACCCGCACGGCCACAACTGTCTCGTCTATCGAACCGCTCTTCAAGGGCACGAGGCTCAAACCGGCCCCCTGGTTCAGGCCAGGCAGATATCCGACCGGCTTGGCCAGTGAGGGCTTGCCCAGTTCGGAAACCGCCTTGCCAAAGGCAGCGGCAAACTGCAAGAAATCCGGGAACCCGATGTCGCCGCTCTGATCCAGATCCAGCCTGGCGCTGTAGGCGGTGTCTCCAGTTTCGGACCCGAAAGCAGCGGCAAATAACAGGAAGTCTGGGAAGCCGACCTGGCCATCGCCGTCAAAGTCCGGCGTGAGCGCAGCAGGAGCCGCATCGGCACTTCCAATAAGCACCGTCGCACCGCCAGACCCGATGGTCAACTTCGTCTGCGAAGTAGCAGAAGTGGCAAACTGACCGGAAATCAGAGACACGCGGGTGGCCCCACTGAACCCGTCTTTCACTTTGAAGCTCAGTTTCCCAATACTGCCAGACTCGGAAGTGGTCGCTGTCGCACCGATAAAGGCCACCGATACACGAATCACCCCTTCACCCGGCGTGGAAATCGGCAGGGCGCCGTCGAACAGACCGGTCGCAGCAAAACTGCTGAATTCCAGTTGCGTGCCGGAAAACGTCACCGTCGCCTGATAGCCGATCAACCCGCTTGCGCCGGAAGTCGCTACCAGATCGATGTCTACGATATCGCCAGCCTTCGGGGTTGTGGTGCTCTGGCGTTGCTCCTGGTCGCCGGCGGTGATATCCAGATCCAGCGCCATTGGCCCCACCGGACCTTCGCCCAGCGCAGCAGGTGCAGGCACCGCCAGCGTGGCCACCACAGGACGGGCACCGGACGAACTCACCTGGATCGACAGATTGCCTTCGGCCTCGGCCACCACCGTTGCAGTCGCCTGACCCTGGACCACCGTCACCGTAGAGGTCGCACCGCCGTTCACCTTGCCGCTTCCGGCGATCACCTCGAAAGTCACGCTCGATGTATCATCGGTGCTAAAGGCAATGCCATCCAGGTCAAACAGCTTGGCCGTCAACGTGGCCTGCGTGGCGCCTTCGGCATCCAGCGTGTCCCGATCGGAACTCACCGTCACCTGCTTGCTCAGGCCTTCCACTTCGATCTTTGCCCGGGCAAATGCCTGGACCGTATCGGAGGTGCCGCCCTGACCGGACAGCAACACCTGGGTGGCGACAAATTCGGTCGTGCCAAAGAACCGCTCGTTCACCAGGAATTTAAAGATCCCCAGAAGTCCATTCCCCTGTCCCAACTGATCGGGGGTCGGCCCTAAGATGGCCACTGTCTGTGTCACCGTATTCAGCCGGGGCGTCACAAAGCCCACGACAAATCCGCCGCTCACCTTCACCAGGTTCACTTCCTCGGTGCCGTCATCCAGCACTTCCAGAAGGGCCACGGCCGTCGAGTCGAACTGCATCTGCACTTCGTATCCGAGCAGATCCTTCACCCCCTCGATATAGACGGCCACTTCCACGATGTCGCCCGGAGCGGCAAACTTGGACGTCAGCTTTTGATTCTCCTTGGCAGAATCCAGGTCTACAAACACAGGCCCATCCGCACCCGTATCCGTCACAATAGATACCGGCTCGGTGGTCGTAGTCGTCAGTGCGGCCGGCGGTTCTACCGTAAATGTCTCCACATCGGTCGTCTGCTCGGCCGTCACAGACACATCGTCCAACCGTCCACTGGTCGGCCCCTTGTTGGTCTCGATCTTGGCAAACAACCGGTACGTCCCTTCGGGCACACGGAACTCAAACGTCCCGTCGGTCTCTACCACACCCTGTCCGACTTGCTCGCCGGTGGTCGCGTCCACGGCAAGCACCTCGCCAAACAGGATCTCCAGAGGATCGTCCGCCTGTTTTCCAGCCGCCGGCACCGGCAGGGCCGCCAGATCGATCTTTCCTCTGATCGTACCCAGGGCCACCAGTTGTGCGCCGGTCGTCGAAAAGGTCACCGTCACCGGTTCGGTCAAAGCCTGCTGGGTGCTACTGACCGCGCTCACCACCGTCAGCGTATAAGACTGCCCGGCTTCCAGTTGCACCGGCAGCGTCACGGTCTTCCCATCGGCAGACAGAGTCAGGTTTTTCACAAGCCCGCCCCCAGTACCAGACCGGAGAAGCACGGTTGCATTCACAAACTGGCCGGCCAACTGGATCGGGGCGCTAAAGGTGATCTGTACAGGAGTATCCACATCCACTTCGGTAACCCCTTCTGCAGG
>JAPUJS010000070.1 GCA_027296045.1 bacterium
TCATGCCCTCCACCCTGGACGAAGACCACTATGTCGCCGCCATCGAAGTGCTGCCCGGTTCACGAGAAGTGGTCCACCACATCAGCGTTTACATCGATGTGACCGGCAGAGCCAAAATCCTCCAGGGAACCGACCCCAACCCTGGCTACCCCAGCTTCGGCGGCGTCGGCTTTCCCGTCTCCGGCACCCTGGGTGGATGGGCGCCCGGCAACACCCCCTTCCAACTGCCCGACGGCGTGGGCCGCCTCTTGCCTTCTGGCAGCGACATTGTCATGCAGGTCCACTACCACAAAATCGGCCAGGCCACGGCCGACCAATCCCGGCTGGGCATCTATTTCGCCCCCAAAGGCGTCCACAAAAAACTCCACGAAGAAATCGTCAACAGCCGCCTCCTGTTCATCCCCCCCAATCTCAAACGCCACAAAGTCACCGGCTCGGTCACCATCACCCAGGACGAACACCTCCTGGGCATCTTGCCACACATGCATTTGCTCGGCACCGAAATAAAAGTCACCGCCACCTATCCCGATGGCACCCAAATCCCCCTGGTCTGGGTCTCTCCCTGGGATTTCAACTGGCAAGAAACCTACGTTTATAAGACCCCTATATCCCTGCCGCGGGGCACACGTATCAACCTGGAAGCCTACTACGATAACTCGGCCGATAACCCCCGAAATCCCAACCATCCCCCCAAATTCGTACGCTGGGGCGAAACCTCGACAGACGAAATGTGCATCGCCTTTCTCTACGTCACACTCGACAGCGAAAACCTCAAACAAAAACCATAGGAGACAGGAGACAGAATACAGGAGGGATGGACGGGCGAGGCTCCTGTCTCCTATCTCCTGTCTCCTCGATCATGAAAACATACACCTTTCTCTTATCTCTATGCCTACTGATCCCAACCACTTCGGCAAATGCCCAGTGGTCCATCGCTGTCTTCCCATTTGAAAATGAAGCAAAAGATGCCGAATGGGCCTGGTTTGCCAACGGCATTCCCCTGGAGATCGAAGGCCGGTTCTATCAAACCCCACGCCTCCTCGCTTTTGGCAAAGATCGCCTCCACAAAACCCTGGGCAACACCTGGCGCCAGATTGTCGACAACCCCGCCCTGGCAGAACGTGTTCAAACCCGCATCGTCCTTCGCGGCACCTATCGGGTTGCCGATCATCAGATCCAAATCGAAGTCGAAGCCATCGACACCCGCAAAAGCACCCTCATCGGCACGTTTAAAGGTCAGTCCCCTCTCCAATCTCCCACCGAAGCGCTCCATCCGATCCTGCTTGCCCTCACAGAAACCCTTCGGGTGGACCTTTCGCCCGATCAAAAAACCGCCCTCCAAACCCCCACAACCGCGTCTCTCTCCGCCTTTCGTGCCCACACCGAGGCCGTTCTGGCCCTGCGGCTTGCCCTTGCACAAGATCCACCCCGAGAAGACTTGCTCACCCAGGCAGAACGCGGCTTTCAAACCGCCCTCCAGCACGATCCTGCCTACGCCGACCCGCGCTTCCGTCTCGGAAAACTGTACGAAGCCCGCAAAAAACCCGCCGAAGCCGAACGAGCCTATCGGGAAGCCTTGAAGCACAACCTCGACCACGTTGCTGCCCGCTATCACCTGGGCCTCCTGTTCAAAAATCAGAACCGCCCCTCTGAAGCCCTGGCCGAACTGGAAAGCGCACTCCGTCAGTCGCCCATCGACACGGAGATTCAAACGGCCATGTCGAGCATTTTCTTCTCCCAATACAACCAGACTTTTGAAAGGGTCAGCACTCAGCTCCAAGACGCCATAAAAGCCAGCCCAAACGACCCGGCCGTTTATTACGAACTCGGCAACGCCTACAATGAGCTTGGCCGCTATACCGAAGCCGCCGAAGCCTATCAAAAAGCCATCCAACGCGATTCCACATTTGCAGACGCACATTTTAAACTCGGCCTCATCCTCTACGGCAAAAGTCAATATCAAGGTGCCATCGACGCCCTGAAAACCGCGATTCAAAATCGCACCTCCTTCCGCCGCATACACTTTCGCCTGGGCGACATTTTCATCTCCCAGGAACGCTACGACGATGCCGCCGAACAATTCCAAACCGCCCTCCGCGTCGAACCCAACTACATCCTTTCCTATTACAAATTTGGCTTTTGTCTGCAAGCTCTGGGTCAGGAAGAAGAGGCCCTCAAAACCTACCAGCGATATGCAGAACTCAGCACCGACGACAGCCGCCCCTATTTCCAAACCGGAGAAATCTATCTCCGACGCGACATGAAAAAAGACGCTCTGACAGCCTTCCAGAATGCCCTCTCTCTCAACTCCGTCCACGTGCCCACCCGTCTTCGCCTGGCATACCTCTATGCAGACCTGAAAACCTTCGACAAAGCCATTCTCGAACTTCAAACCGCCCTTCGCCTCCAGCCCGATCATCCGGATGCAGAAAGCCTTCGGAAAGACATTCAAAAATGGCAATAAAAAAGCGGCTGATGCATCGCATCAACCGCTCCTCATCGGATGTCCCTTCCCTACTCTCCCCCAAATACGGTAACCGCCTCCTCCACCGAATCAAAAAATCGAAACACCCGTTCCAGTTGCATCACCATAAATACATTCTTCATCTGTTTCCCCGTCCCCGCGATAAGAAGATCTCCTCCATTTTTCCGAACCTGCTGCAAGCCGGAAATCAGAACGCCGATCGATGAACTAGTGATCAGGTGAACCGCACCCAGGTCCGCCACAACCCGAACGTGTCCCGCATCAATCAGACTCTGCATCCCGTCCCGAAAGACCCGCACATCATCCCCGCCGATAAACCGACCGCTCAGCCGAAGAATCGCCACATCGCCCTGTATTTCTGAATCCACAGCCATACATACGCTCCTTTACGCCCATTCCACCCGCGGTCCATCCACATAATCCAAAAACCGGTTGGCAATATCTGCTGCTTCCGTGTCTCCGGTATGAAGGATGACCCGCCAGCGGAACGTCAACTCCGCGCCGGCCTCCAGATGGTGGTCGGGCTTAAACATCCAGCAGTTGGGTGCAAACAAACCATACCCGCGCACATGCCACGTGGTCGGATATCGGAAATTCTCGGGATGGTCAAAAATGGCAAACCCGGCCACTTCGTCCCCCACCGGCCCATAATAATCCATCCAGTGCGACGGCAACGACCAGCAACCCGTCTCATCCGTTGCCCCATACGCATTGCGCATATCTCCGCCGGCATTGACATTCATACTCGGATTCACCCGAATGCACAAAAATCCCCCTTCCTTCGTATCGCCAATCGTCACCGGACCTTCCGATGCCTTCAAATGCAGCGCAATATCCAGCACCACTGCATCCCGGTCGCCATCAAACAACCGATAGGATCGATGGTCGGTCATCAGCTTCTTGTCGCCCTGATACCAGGAGTTCTCAGAGGCAATCACCAGCGACTGCGGACCGTGCATCACCGTCATCGCATCCTGCTCGGTGCGCCCATGTGTCTCCCGACTGGGTTCGTTCCAGCAATCCACCCCATTAATCGCCCCCTGCATCAACGTCAATCCCCGCTGCCAGGGATGCTCGCCCTTTGTCCAGGGTTCCATGGGTTCACGCAGCATATTCACACCACCCGGTGTCAAAATCGGATTGATCACTGGCTTGGGATAATCGCTCCCATAGTGAAACGTCATCAACGGCGATCCCCCGAGCGAAAGTTCTACTTCCCCATCCGATTGGTCACACCCAATTCCCTCCGCCCCATCGGCACTGTCTACAGGCTCCGCTTCAAACGTCACCTCCTGCCCCCCTTCTAGAGCAGGCAATCGTACGTGATAAACCGGCGCCGAAGGATCTCGCTCGGCAATGCA
>JAPUJS010000071.1 GCA_027296045.1 bacterium
CGTATGGTATAACTTCGACACGTGAATCAATTTCTGTGCCTGTTCGGCCATCGCATCGCTAATCATCGAATTGCCATATCCCAGCGCATTTACAGACAACCCGCTCACAAAATCCAGATATTTGTTCCCATCGGTATCAAACAGATGTACCCCTTCGCCCCGTTCCAAAACAAAATCGGGCCGGCCATACGTCTGCAAAATATACTGTTTCTCCAGATCTATTACCTGCTGCGTGTCCATCGTGCAAACCCCTTTCTTATTGTACGATCTCCGTCCCAATCCCTTCCCGGGTGAAAATTTCCAACAACAAGGCATGCGGCACCCCCCCGTCCACAATATGCGTCTTATGCACCCCCCCTCTCACCGCACGCACACAGGCGTCCAGTTTAGGGATCATCCCGCCGCTGGCAACACCCTGTTGAACCAGACCATTTACATCATGAATATGCAAGGTCGAAATACGAGATGTCGGATCGGACGGATCCCGACAAATCCCATTTACATCCGTCAAAAATACCAGCTTCTCGGCCTGTAAGGCCCGTGCAATTTCCCCGGCCGCTGTATCGGCATTTACATTATAACTCTCGCCCTCCGGCCCCATCCCAATAGGAGCGACCACCGGAATTACACCCTCTTCACAGGCACGGCGAATCGGTTCGGGGTCGATCCGCTCCACATCCCCCACATACCCGATATCCACCTGAACCCCATTTTCCTCCACATCAACCAGGTGTTGACGCACGTGCATCACACCTGCATCCTTTGCCGACATCCCCCTGGCCATCCCATCTAACATTTCAATTCCATCCACAATCCGCCGGTTGATCACGCCAAAAAGCGTGTCTTCTACCACCTGCATGGTCTCCTTGTCCGTCACCCGCAACCCATGTAACCACTTGGACTCAATCCCGGAAGCTTCCAGCTGTCGGCTGATCTCCTTGCCTCCACCATGGACCACAACAGGCCGCATCCCCACCGTCTCCATAAACACCAGATCGGCCATCACCGTCACCGATCCGCCTTCTTCAGGCTGGGTACTGCCCCCATATTTCACCACCACAATCTTATCCCGAAAAGATCGAATATACGGAAACGCCTCCACCAGCGTCGCCGCTTTCGCAATCTCCTTTT
Organism: bacterium; assembly: GCA_027296045.1. GTDB lineage: Bacteria > Latescibacterota > UBA2968 > UBA2968 > UBA2968 > JAPUJS01. The sequence goes on from JAPUJS010000071.1 coordinate 1,132, forward strand.
CCATTTCACTCCTCCAGAGGCGGATGGAAAATAAAACAAAGCCCGCTGCCCGTCAATATCAATCCCCCCCTACTCCTCCCCACAGGAATCCAGGAGACAGGAGACAGGAGACAGAAGCCCCACCCGTTCCCCCCTTCTGTATTCTGTATTCTGTCTCCTATCATATCACCTCCAGCATATCCTTTTCGGGCAGGGCCGGAAACGGTGCTGCCGGCAGTGTCTGATACCAGTATGCCACCGAAGCCAGATCGTCCTGAAGCGGCAAATACCGGCGCCCTTCACTCGTCCGGGTCCGCCACCCCAATGCCTGAATCGTCACCCGAAGATCTTCCTCAAACCGGATCGGATCCATAATATGCCAGCGATACATCCCGAACCGGGTCTGCGCATCATACACACCGTCCGGCCGGATCACCTGCGGCAATCCTGCATACGGCGTCGTAAATTCACAATATCCATTCACATCAAAATTATACGAGCCACAAAAATAATCTTCTGTGCCCGTCCCACAAATCGTTGGGAATTCCCCATCCCCATCCAGATAAAACTTAATCTCTCCTTCTCCCCACCATCCCGTATTGTTCACCCCCCAGGCCATATAGGTCCCCACATAATGTCCTTTGCCTTGCACCCCGTCCAAAATCGTATACACATCTTTATACGGCAATGGATTGGTCCGCCGAAATTGCGCATGAAAATACCCGCAATCCTCCGGTACATCTGTCAGCGTATAATTCACCTGATAATACAGTGTCATCTGATCTTCCGCGATATTTTCCATCGTGATCCGACACCGCTTTTGAAACGGCATTTCCCAGTAACAATTAAAAGCACTGCCCGGATTTACACACACTGCCAGGGACGACACCTGGGCATAGCGCCCCCATCCACACGCAAAGAAATCGCCCACCGGACATTCCACCGAGGGCATCTCTTGATCGTCCCAGTAAATCCGCAAAATACTGAACCGACAGTGTCCCGTGGCCGTCACCCAGATCTGCTGAATCGCCCCCGGCCCGTCCATATCGGCCAGCGTCACCGTCTCTCCCGCCGGAATCCGAATCGAAGGCGACACCTTCCACCCTTGCCCCAGATCCCGAGAAGGCCCAGACCCCGTCCCCTCGGTCGCCATCCCCCCTTTGCCCTTTTCACCCCTAAAATTCTCCGGACTAATCGACCGCGTCTTCGCATCCGACAACCGGGACAAATTGCCCATGTGCAAACCCAAACCGTTAAATCCTGCCATGAAAACCCCCACTCAAAGAAAAGCCCACGACCAAATGCGTGGGCCGCAAAACATGCGATTGCACCGCTCAGGTCGTGCGATAGGCTCCATCAATGCCATACAGGCGGGAGACCCCCTCCATCAAATTCATATTTTCCACTGCCTGACTGGCCGCGCCCTTGCCCAAATTGTCTTCCAACGCACAAAGATAGGCAAACCCCTCATCGACACGCGGCTTAATCAGCAAGCGGTGTGTGCCCACCACATCCCTCGTGCCCCACGCCTTCTCATCGCTATCGGCCACCACATCCACCAAATCATCTGGTCCATAAGCGCTTGAAATCGCCTCGCGCAGTCTGTCTGTTGCGTCCTCATCCGACAACGCTTTCAGATCATCGGCCAGCTCAATCCGAATATTCGCATTAATTCCGGCAAACACCGACTCCAACACGACCGGCGTGAAATTGACCCGAAATCCAGAATACAGCTCCATTTCAGGCACATGCTTATGGCGACGCCCGTAGCTATAGGTCACCTCGTTCGACTCTTCTTCCATCTCCGCCCGGGCACCCGAATTCCCCGATGTCGCAACCACAGTTGCCTCCCCCTGAATCAGACCTTTAAGCGGATGAAGCGTCAGAATCACACTGGTCGGGTAACATCCCGGATTGCCTACCAATCGAGCCCCGGCAATTTTATCTCCAAAAAGCGCCGGCATCCCGTACACCGCCTCTTTCAACAATTCAGGGGCCGTATGCTCCATCTGATATCCGGCCTCGAACCGTTCCTTTGGCAGCCGAAACGCCCCGCTCATATCAATCACCTTTTTGCCCTGTGTTAGCACATCGGGTCCAAAGCGCATCGATTCGGGATCTTTGGTCGCCAGAAACACCACATCGCAGTCTGCCACCTGGCCTTCCTGCCGTCTCGAATTCTGCCGAAACACGATTTCCGATTGGTCGTGGCACGAAAGCACTTTCTCAAGCTCCCGCCCCACCATTCCGGTATCTCCCAATAAACCAACTTGAATCATGGGGTCCTCTCCTCAAATGCCTGCGCCTCACAACGCCCCTGTAATGCCCCGAATGTGATCTTGAAGCCGCAGGCGATCTTCTGTAGATCGGCACAGGATAAAAATCGGATGTTCCCCCGCAACCGTGCCCACAACCTCCGTCCACCCCGCCTGATCCATCGCCTCGCAAACACCCTGTGCGTGCCCCGTAATGGTCTTAACCACCAGCGTGTGTTCCACCCCATCCAGCCCCACCACAAAATCGGTCAATTCCCGCTGGAGCAAATCCTGGCTCTGCAAAAAAATCTGCCCACCCCGATACCGAAATCCGCCGGATCCATCGGGCACCTTCACCACACCCAATTCCTTCATATCTTTCGACAGGGTGGACTGTGTGGTCGAAACCCCAACAGCGCCCAGCGCAGCGCTCAACGCATCTTGTTTCTCAATGGCCTGTGCCCCAATGAGTTCTAAAATTTTCTGGTGTCGCTTCTGTTTCTCAGTCATAACAAAAAGAGAGGCATCCTATTTTTATTCCAATTTTAGCGAATATATTGAATATATATCGAATATTTCCCCTTGTCAAGAATAAAAATTCATTTTTAAAATGACTAAAAATCCCAATTCCCACAAAAAAAGGCCTGCGCAGAAAGCGTAAGCCTTTCCCAAACCCCTGTTGTTTCCACCTAAAACTCAAATTCCATTCCAGAAACCGGCAAATGGCAATCTGGCGCAACAAGCTCAGCAGTCGGCTTCTTTCACATACCGATCCAACCACCGCCCCATCTCCCAGAGCATATGCAACACCGATTCTTTTGCCCGGTAAGAATGACTTTCGTAAGGCAGCATCACCAGCCGAACGGTTGCGCCATGGCCCTTCAAGGCATTGTAAAATCGCTCGCTCTGCATCGGAAACGTGCCCGAATTGTCGTCCGCCTCCCCGTGAATGAGCAACAACGGGGCATCTATACGGTCGGCGTGCATAAAGGGAGACATGGCCACATAGACATCCTGGGCCTCCCAGATCGTCCGCTCTTCAGACTGAAATCCAAAAGGGGTCAAGGTCCGATTATAAGCCCCGCTCCGGGCAATTCCGGCACAAAACAGGTCCGTATGTGCCAGCAGATTGGCCGTCATAAAGCCCCCATAAGAATGTCCTCCCACCGCAATTCGACCGCGTTCGGCCACCCCCCGACGCACCACCTCATCGACCACAGCTTCCGCACTGGCCACCAACTGCGACACATAAGTGTCATTCGCTTCCGCTGCCCCTTCCTCCACAATCGGCATCGTTGGCCCATCTAGAATTGCATATCCCTGTGTGAGAAACGGCAGCATCTCACGCGGACGGATACGCACAAATCGATAGGGTGAATCGTTGAC
>JAPUJS010000072.1 GCA_027296045.1 bacterium
TTTCTGTCGGGCATTTTATTATAGATGGATTGCTTTATGTAAAGATATTATGGGTGGTAATTCGGTAAACACCAGCTTCATGGATTAATGAGCTCTTTTGCAACTATTTTTCCAGCCTCTGTTTCAGAAATGGACTTTCGCAGATGTTCGGCATTTTCGGGATTCGAGAGCAAATAAAGGGTCTCTTGCTGGGTATATGGATGATTTGAAACTCTCTGTCTGTCTGGTTTCAATGAATGTAAATTATGCATCAAACAAATGTTAACTGAATGAAAGATTTTATTATATTATGCTCGCTTCATGATGGCTGATACACTTAACTTCCTTAAAGCGAGATTGATTCATCAAATCCGATTCATTTCTCGGAGGTTTTTTATCAATATAGAATACGTCACAATCCCAAATAGCGATCTGAATGCCTCGGTTTTGTGTCTGGGGTTGGGCGGTATTGGTGTTAAGTATACCGAGTCCGAAGGGTTTGCGCTTCTGGATGCGTTTTTAAAAGCAGGCGGCAATTTTCTGGATACCGCGCGCGTGTATTCCAACTGGGTGCCGGGAGAGTTGAACCGGAGTGAGCGCATTTTGGGCGACTGGGTGGCTGAGCGGGGCAATCGGTCGGAGGTTTTGATTGCGACCAAAGGTGGGCATCCCGATATGGAGACGAAGGTGCTCAGGCTTTCTCCAGAAGAACTGGCAGCGGATATCCAGGGCAGTCTGGAGACGATGCGTATTGATTGTATCGATCTTTATTATTTGCACCGGGACGATCCTCAGCGTCCGGTTGCGGATATGCTGGATGTGCTCCACGAAAATCAGCAGGTGGGCAAGATTTGTTATTATGCCTGTTCCAACTGGACGCCCGAGCGGATTCGAGAGGCCCGTGAGTATGCCGACAAAAAGGGTTATACGGGTTTTGTGGGCAATCAGATGCGCTGGAGTATCGGAAGCTTTCACATGCGATTGCCCGCAGATCGTACGATGTGCGCGATGAATCAGGAGACGAGTGATCTGCACCGTGAATTAAATCTGGCGGCAATTCCATATTCGTCTCAGGCAGGCGGATTTTTCTCGAAGCTGAGTGCAGATGCCAATTTGGAGGTGAGAGGCGGGTATCGGACGGATAAGAATGTGAAACTGCATGGGTATTTGGAATCTGTGCGTTCTGATTTGGGTTTGAGCATCAGCCAGGTGGTGCTGGCCTATTTTTGGTCGCATCCGTTTGTGAGTATTCCTATTGTAGGCTGTCGCACGATTGAGCAGTTGGTGGATTCTGTAAAGGCTGTGGGGCATCGGCTTTCTGATGAGGTGATGCAGAGGTTGGCGGAGGATCACGGACTGCCGCAGATTTAAGTTTAAGCAAAGGAGGCGGGCATGGCTTTCCAGTTTTCGGAACAGCATATTGCCGACTATCATACGCTGGGATATACCGTTTTTTGCGAGATTTTGCCGCCGTCGCTGATTCAGGATCTGCGTCGGGTGACCGATAAAGCCCGCGAGATTGCTCGGGAAGTGACCGGTCCTCAGGCTCAGCGGCTTCAACCGTTGGCCAAATACGATCTGGACCTTCAGCCGTTTAAGGATTACGGTGAGCTTCCCGAATTGACAGATGCAATTCACCAGGTGCTGACGCCCCGGCATTATCACGCCGATCTGGATCGCATGGGCATTCTTCTGGAACCGGCCGATTATCCCTGGTGTACGAACTGGCATCGGGACTGGCGCGATCATATGCCCGAGCAGGTTTTTGAATCGGAGTTTCAGGAGGAGTGGGATCGGCAGGCAGTGGATTTAGATTATCACAATCAGGTCAATTGTGCGCTTTACGAAGATCCTTCGACCTGGTTTGTGCCGGGCAGCCATTATCGCCAGCGCAATTTGTCGGGTGAGGTCACAGCGCGGGATGCGTACGATCGAGAGAAGTATCGCAACCGTTCTCCGGTTTCCAATGAACAGCAGGAACGGGATTGTCTGGCGTATTGTCGATTGATGCCGGGGGCGGTATCGTTGCGGCTCCATGCGGGCGATTTTGCATTGTATCGGTCCAGCGCCTGGCATCTTGGCAATTATGTGACCTATCGAAAGCGAGCGACGATTCATGACTTCTGTGGGACACCGGAATACGCCCAGCATATTCGGGACCGGGTGGAACGGCGGGATAAAGCTGTGGCGCGGATGCAATCGGCTGCTGTTTAAGGGTGTGATTATTCGCGTGGTTTTGGGATGGTTGGCTAGGTGGTTTTGGGGTCGTGTGAATTTTATTTTTGAGGTTTGTGATGATTTATAGCCATTTGTTTGATCAGTTAGGATCTGAGAAGAAGGTGCGTGCAGGGGTGATCGGGACCGGAAATTATGCAACGTCCATTATTACACAGGCTGCGTCGATGGACCGGCTGGATATTTCGGTTTTGGCCGATATCAATCCGGATGCGGCCCATCGGGCCTATCAGTTATCGGGTTATCCGGAAGATGAGATTGTTTCTTGTGAGAGCCGAAAGGCGGCGCTCCAGGCTTTGGAGAGTGGGAAGCGGGTGATTGTGACCGATGCGCAGTTGTTGATGGATTTGCCGTTGGATGTGATTGTGGAATCGACCGGTTCGCCGGAGGGGGGCGCACGACATGCTCGGGAGGCGATCCGGAACGGCAAGCATGTTGTGATGGTAAATAAAGAGACGGATGTGACGGTGGGGCCGATGTTGCATGTGCTGGCAGAACAGGCGGAAGTGGTGTATACCGCAGTAGATGGCGATCAACATGGGTTGTTGATCGGGTTGATCCTTTGGGCGCGAGAGCTGGGGCTGGAAGTTTTGAGCGGGGGGAAGTTTCGGAATGCGGAATGTATTCTGGATGTGGATGCCGGGACGGCGACGCAGCAGCCGCGGATGAGCGTTTCGCTGGAAGATGGGCATCCTTTCGGCCTGGTTGTGCCCGATCAGGCGGAACGCTTTGTGCGGGAGCGGCGGGCGGCGTTTGGAGATCGGGCATTTATTAGCAATTCGGATGTGGGGGAGATGACGATTGCAGCCAATGCGACCGGATTGATGCCGGACGTGCCGGAGCTTCATGTGCCTACGCTGCGCACATCGGAGATTGCAGAAGTGTTGTGTCCTGAGTCGGAGGGTGGGATTTTGAAAAGCCGGGGTGTGATTGATGCAGTGACATGTTTACACGCAAATGGGGAAGCGGGTTTGGGCGGGGGTGTTTTTATTGTGGTTTCCTGTGAGAATGATTATTCTCGAAGCATTTTGACGCAGAAGGGTCTGGTGCCCAACAGTCGGGGAACGACGGCGGTGATCTATCGGCCCTATCATTTGTGTGGGGTAGAGACGCCGATCACGATTCTGTGTGCGGGGCTTTTAAATTTGCCGACCGGGACGCGAGACTACAAGCCCCGGGTGGATCTGGTTGCTCGGACGCGGACAGATCTGAAGGCCGGAGATACCGTTGAGGATGCTGCGATTCAAGCGTTGATGCAACCGGCACAAGCGATTGGGCCAGATGCGGATTTACCGCTTTATCTGGCTAAGGAAGGTGTGCTGACGGCCGATGTGGCTGCCGGGACGGTGTTGACAGGGGCGCAGGTTGAGGGGGCTTCCGATCGTGTGTTGCGGGCTTTGCGTGAGGAGCAGGATGTTCATTTTGGGGTATAGGGGCCCTCCCTTCGTTTTGGGGGTGCTGGTTTTTAACGTTTTAGGAGGATTGTTATGGCGCGTCAACCGAATATTATCATTTTTATCAGCGATCAGCAGCGGACCGATACGATGGCTTGTTATGGGAACGACTGGATTCAGTCGCCGCATATGAATGCGTTGTCGGAGCGGAGTTATGTGTTTGAAAATACCTATGTGACGCAGGCGGTGTGTACGCCTGCCCGAGGATCTTTGATGACGGGATTGTATTCGCATACGCACGGGTGTATGGTGAATAATGTCGGACTCAGGGACGATACCAAAACGATTGCGGAGATGTTGCCGGATACGTATCGGAAGGCACATTTTGGCAAGTGGCATTTGGGAGAGGATGCGTTTTGTCAGCATGGGTTTGATGAATGGGCGTGTACGGAAGATAGTCGGCGGGCTCGATACAAGACGCCCGATCCACCCTGGGGCGCTTATCATTTGTGGTTAAAAGAAAAGGGGTATGAGCCGGAAGCGACGATGGCCAATGGGGAGAAACACTTTTCGCCCATTCAGCGGGCAACGCTGCCAGCCGAATGTCAAATGGCGGCTTTTGTGGCGGAATGCTCGGATCGGTTTATTCGGGAGAATGAAGATCGACCCTGGTTGCTGGTGTTCAGCACCTTTGAGCCACATCCGCCGTTTACGGGGCCTCATGACGGATTGTACGATGGAGACGAGATTCCGTTGGGACCGACGTTTATGAAATATCCGGAGGGGCATTCAAGGTGGAAGCGGGTTCGGGCGGACTATTATCCCACGGCGCCGAAAAATGGGAATATTGTGGTGGAAGATTTGAGCACGGAGGCGGGGTGGCGAAAACAGCGGGCGCAGTATTTTGGGAATGTGAAAATCATCGACGATGCGGTGGGCGTGCTGGTGAAGGCGCTGGAAGAGACGGGTCAGATGGAGGAGACGATTTTTGCGTTGACCAGCGATCACGGAGAGATGTGTGGGGACCACGGGATGTGGGAGAAGCGGTCGTTTTATGAGGAGACTGCCCGGGTGCCGTTTTTGTTAAGCGTGCCGTGGCTGAATACGGAGCAGAAGCGGATTGACGGGGTGTTTGGGCAGGTGGATCTGGTGCCTACTCTGTTGGATTTGGCCGGGCAGCCACTTCCGGATGTGTTGGAAGGAAAGAGTGTGGCGGGTGCGCTGACCGGGGATCTAGATCTGAAGGAGGATATGGCTTTTATGGAGTGGAATGGGATTGGGGATCGGAATTTGGGCAGTCCGGAGATCAATTTGATGGCGACCTTGCCGAGACGGACGGCGATTTCTGGAGATCGGTGGAAGTTGAGTTTGTGTGCGGGCGATCAGGGAGAGCTATTTGATTTGAATACGGATCCGTATGAGGAAAACAATTTGTTTGACGATCCGGCCCATCGGGATCGAATTCGGGAGATGGCGGCAAGGATTCGGTTGTGGCAGCATGAGACGGGAGATACGGTTCCGTTGCCGGCAGTGTAGATGATCATTGGAGAGGGAAAAATGAGACTGACGAACGAACAGATTGAGACGTTTGAGACCGACGGCTTTTTGATTGCAGAAGGCGCTTTGACCGATGCGGATTTGCAGCCGGTGATGGATGAGTTGTGTGCATTTATCGACACACGGGCGCAGGAGCTGAAGGCCGAGGGCAAGATCGAAGATTTATATGAAGAGGAGCCGTTTGAGAAGCGTTATGGATTGCTCTTCCAGCAGTGCAAGGAGATTGGGAAGGGCATGGATATTATGCATATGCGCGGTCGGGCCATGTTTGAATTTTTGCACAACAAGAACTTGCTGGACGTGGCAGAGTTGCTGGTGGGTCCGGAGATTACCTGTAGTCCGATTCACCATGTGCGGGCGAAGCCACCGGCGGCCTATGAAGAGAGGGAAGGGCCGGGGTTTCACAATGTGCCCTGGCATCAGGATATGGGGGTGATGATGTATGAGGCAGAAGAATCGAATGTGGTGACTTTCTGGCTGCCGCTGGGGGATGCGACGGAAGAGATGGGGTGTATGCGGGTTTTGAAAGGGATTGTGAAAGAGGGGTATTTGAAGCATCAGAAGGCGGGGGGTACGACGATCTGGCCGGAGCTGTTGCCGGATGTAGAGCCCACGCTGGCGGTTTGTAAGAAAGGCGATGTGGTGTTGATGAGTCGATATACGCCGCATAGCTCGACGTCCAATCGGTCGGATCGGTGTCGGTGGTCGCTGGATTTGCGCTATCAGCCTACCGGGGTGCATACGGGACGCACAGCGCATCCGGATTTTGTGGTGCGCAGTTTGAGCCGGCCGGATAGCGTGATGGACAATTATGAGGAATGGTGCCGCTTGTGGGTAGATTCGTTTGAGAATCGTCAGGGTGTTTCGATGCACCGGAATGAACCGCGAGAAGGGGAGCAGGCATGAGCGAACAGGCGATGCCGAATATTGTGTTTATGATGATGGACGATCTGGGATATGCGGATCTGGGATGTCAGAATCCGGACTCGAAGATTCCGACGCCAAATCTGGATCGGATGGCCGAGCAGGGAGTTCGGTTTACGGATGCGCATGCCCCGTCGGCGGTTTGTTCGCCTACGCGTTACAGTGTGTTGACCGGACGGTATTGCTGGCGGACCCGTTTGACGCGGGGTGTGCTGGGTGGACTGGATACACCCCTGATTGACGCGGACCGGTTAACTGTGGGCAAGATGCTTCAGGAGAAGGGGTATCAGACGGCTTGTGTGGGGAAATGGCATCTG
>JAPUJS010000073.1 GCA_027296045.1 bacterium
CGGCAACCATCGAGGAAGCACGATTGGTGGTGGTGTTGCCGTTTACGAAAGCGACGATAGCGCATGAATTAAGGTTGTTTGTGATATAACCCCTCCCCCTGGCCCTTCTCCGAGTGCGGAGTACGTGCCACTTTTCACACCCACCCTTCCCGGTGCGGAGTGCGTTGGCGTGTTCTTTCGCACTTCGCACTTCGCACTTCGCACTTTGGCAGGGAAGGGGGACAGGGGAGTTTTAGGTAAAGGAGATATACAATGGCAGAGAAATTGGCAATCGACGGCGGACCGAAGGTGAGAACCGAACCGTTTCCGGAACGAACTCCGTATGGAAAACAAGAAGAGGATTTGTTGCTTCAGGCTGTGCGAAGCCAGAATCTGTTTGGGAAAAGCGGGACATTTGTAAAGGCGTTTGAAGAGAAATTCGCCGCCTTTTACGGGATGAATTATGCCCAGAGTTCTACCAGTGGAACCGCGTCGATCCACCTGGCCGTTGGGGCCGTAAATCCCGAGCCGGGGGACGAGATTATTACGGCGCCGATCACAGATCCGGGAAGTGTGATGCCCATTTTGATGCAAAATGCGGTGCCCGTGTTTGCCGATGTGGATCCGAAGACGTTGAATATGACGCCGGAGTCCATCGAGGCCAATATCACGGATCGGACACGGGCGATTATTCTGGTGCATCTCTTTGGCCGACCGTGTGATATCGATGCGGTGGTGAAGATTGCCGAGAAACACGATGTGGTTTTGATCGAAGATTGTGCCCAGTGTCACGCGACAAAATACAAGGGGAAATATGCAGGGACATTTGGGCATATGGGGTGTTTTAGTTTTCAGCAGTCAAAGCATATGACCACGGGTGACGGGGGGATGACGGTGACGAACGATGAAGGCACGTATATAAAGCTGAAGCTGTTCGCAGATAAAGGATGGGACTATAAATACATGGGCGAGCGGGACCACGCGTTTCTGGCGCCCAATTATCGGATGACGGAGATGCAGGGTGCGGTGGGGTTGGCGCAATTGGAGAAATTGCGTTTTGTGGTGGAACGCCGGCACGAACTGGGCAAGCTGTTGTGTGAACTCCTTGCCGATGCGCCGGGGGTGGCGCCGGTGCCTTATGAAGGGGATCGGGAAGTGTCCTGGTGGAATTTCATTTTTCACGTGACCGGGCACGATCCGGACGCGTTCTGCAAGGCCGTGTCGGCCGAAGGCGTGTCGATGAGCGCACACTATATCAACGACCCGATTTATATGCGGGGAAATTTTTTAACGGAGAAGCGGACGTATGGGAAGAGCGGGTGTCCGTTTACGTGCGGTGTGACCAGTCGGGAGTACAAATACGGTCCCGAGTTGGTACCGAGGGCAGTGCAGGGTTTGGGAACGGTGGTGGTGCGGGGGATCCACGAGCACATGGATGAGGGGGATATTCGAGATATGGCGGCTGCGATTACCAAGGTGGCGAAAGCGATGTCCTGAACCTGTTTGTTACGCATCCATCGGCTGTGGAAGGCGGAGGGCTTCTATTGTTCTTTCAGACACCGAAATCCCACATCCACACGTTGTTCGGTCACCGGGACCCAGGATGCGGTACCGAGCTTGAGGTTGCTGGAAAAGTTGGGTTCCAGGTAGCTGCCCCCGGCAATGGGGGCCTGATTGGGTGTGATGTCTTCGCGGGTGTCGGCGCACCATTCCCAGACATTGCCAGTCATGTCGTAGGCACCGTAGAGGGAAAAGCTGTCGCGGGTTTGAAAGCCCTGGTGAAGACGGCCGTCGAAATAGCCGACGGGTGTGGTGCCCGGTTCAAAGGGGTCGCCGTTTTCGAGGTAGTTGGCACGGTCGGCTTCCAGGAAATCGCCATAGGCATAGGATCGAAGGCCGGTGCCCCGGGCGGCAAAGGACCATTCTTTGAACAGGGGCAATCGGGTGCCGGTCCATTTGCAATAGGCTTCTGCCTGCGTCTGGCTGACGCCCACGACGGGATGATCGGGTTGTTCAAGGACACGGTCTTCAAATGATTTGCCGTTGAGGGGGAATGGTGTAATTTCGGGGAATTGATTGTTGGCGTTGTAATAGTTGCGGTACTGGCGGTTGGTGATTTCAAATTTGCCAATCAGGTGCTTGCCTACGGAGATCTGCTGGAACAGGCCACCGATCAGTTGGACAGATCGCCCGCCCTCTACCGGGACAAACGGAATCTGATCGCGGGCCGGGGTGGCGATCAAGGTGGTGTTGTCAACGCGCTGGTTGAAGAACCAGGCGAAGAAGAGGAAGTCCCGGAAATCTACCCGGCCGCTTCTGTCAAAATCGAATTGGAACAGGCTGGTGCCGTAGGCGGCAGCGAACTGGGTGAAGTCGGTCAGGTCGACCAGGAGGGATCCGTCGAAGTCAAAATGGGTGACCGTGAAGTCGCTGACGGTGACCTGAACCCGTTCGACTGGCACATCAGGTCCCGAAGAGGGGGCGTCTCCTCCCAGGACGTTGACTTTGATGACCCGGACAACTATTGACGTGCCGTCGGAGGCATGGATGCCGATGTTTTGATTGCCGCCCTGAGTGCGGGTGGGGGTCCAGGTAAACAGGTTATCCGTAATCCGAGCGCCTTCCAGTTCCTGGGCAAGGGTGAAGGTGAGGGTGCGCCCCGGGACGGTCACGCGACCGTTCAAGGTGAAGGTGAGGGTTTCGCCAACGTTGAGGGTGTATTCGTCGGGGCGGATGGGGTCGAATCGGACCTGGGGGACCGAGAGGTCACTGTCTCCAGGATTTCTGGCCAGGGTGGGTGTGCCGGCCGTCAGGTCCCAGACTTCAAAGCCGATGGACCGCGGCTCCCATTTAAAGACGTCTCCCGTTGGTTCCTGGAGTTCTTCGCCATTTGTATATCCATCGCCGTCCGAGTCTTTTTGGGCCAGCGTGCTGTTCCATTTAGGTTGTGAACGAACGGCGCCATAATCTCTGCCAAACGGATTGAGGGGAAAGCCGACTTCTCCGGGCAACGGGTTGGAGTTGGAATGGCAGAGATTGCAGTTGAACCGATCGCCGTTGGGAACTTTATACATGTCATCCCGGTAGGCTTCGGATGGGGATGTGCCGAAGGGGCTTAGAACAGTGAACAAGAGGAATGTGTAGCGGAATGGCATAGAGGGTTTCCTGAGTGAGGTCCTGTTACATTTTTTGGACGCTTTATACATGATTAAGTTTCGGAGGCATGTCACGGAACAGGTCAAGATCTATCACGAACCGGGGCGATATGCCGGTTGGCCAGCCAACTATGGGATCTGGTCGTGGGAAAATGAGATTGTGGTTGGGTTTACGGTGGGCTATCACGATTCGGGGGGTGGATTTCATGCCCGGGATCGTTCGCGGCCCTTTGTCGGGATGCAGGCTCGGAGTTTGGACGGGGGGCAGACCTGGGAGGTGGTGGATACGCCGTGCCGTGCACCGGGCGGCAGGGGGTTGTCGGCAGATGAACACATGCAGACCGAACTGGGGATTGGAAATCCTGAACGTCAAGAGCATGCCCCTGTGGCGTGTCCGGGTGTGGATTTTATGCATCCCGATTTTGCACTGATGTGTGCCCGGAGTGGTCTTCGGGCCGGTGCCGTATCCTGGTTTTATACCTCCCATAATCGCTGTCAGACCTGGGATGGCCCCTATCGCCTGTCTTCTTTTGACCAGACCGGGATTGCTGCACGGACGGATTATCTGGTGTTTGGACCGTCGGATTGTCTCTTGTTTTTGACGGCGGCAAAGCCCGACGGGCAAGAAGGACATGTGTTTTGTGCCCGGACAAGAGATGGGGCAAGATCTTTTGACTTTGTGTCGTGGATTGGGAACGAGCCTGCGGGATTTTCGATTATGCCTGCCCATGTTCTTTTGCCCGACGGACGTATTCTGGTTGCCATGCGGTGTCGAGACCGTGGGGAGCGAGACAAGGGAACGGAGCAAAACTGGATTGATGTGTATGCTTCGAACGACGAGGGTGCGACCTGGACCTATCTGAATCGTCCGGTAGAGGAGACCGGTCAGGGCGGGAATCCGCCAACCTTGATGCGGCTTGCCGATGGCCGGCTGTGTTTGACCTACGGATTTCGGAATGCCCCTTTTCGGATGTGCGCCCGGCTGAGTGAAGACGATGGAGAAACCTGGGGCGAAGAGATTGTGTTGCGCGACCGAGGGGGAAACCACGATATCGGCTATCCGCGGTCTGTTCAACGGCCCGATGGAAAGGTGGTGACGGTGTATTATTTCAACGATGCGCCGGATGGCGAACGGTATGTGGAGGCGACGATTTGGCAGCCATAGTTGCGCTTTTTAGAAAAATCTGGGATATTGACTAGCTTGCGCATTAGATTTAGGTGCTTTCTTAAAATTCGAATCCAATCACCTAAAAGAGATATCGGAGGGTGTTGTGGCCAAAATTGAAGGATTTAGAGTTAGCAATTTCCGATCATTAAAAGATATTACGATTGGCAAATTGTGGAATATACAGCAGGCCAAACCTCTTACACCCTTGACTGCTGTAATCGGAAAAAATGGCGTTGGGAAAAGCACGCTTTTCGACACCTTCGGATTTCTTGCTGATTGTTTAAGAAACGGAGTTGAAGAGGCCTGCGACTCTGGCGGACGAGGTGGTTTCGAAAACATTCGTTCACAAGATCAGCGTGGTCCAGTAGAATTTGAAGTTTACTACAAACAAGATGGTAATGCACGGCCCATAACATATGAATTGTCCATCAATTTAGATGAATCGGGTCGTCCTTATGTGCAAAAAGAACGACTTAGACAAAGGCGAAAAGGACAAAGCTATGGTCGGCCATTTTCATTCTTGTTTTTGAATGAAGGTAAAGGTGTGGTCTGGAAGGGGGAGGCCGATGGGCAACAGATTGATGAGGAAGAAGACGATTTAGATCTAACGAATTTCTTGGAACAATTCAGACTTAAAAAAGCAGAAGAAAGACCGGATACTGAGGTTGTTGAATTGGAAGATAGGCGAAGGCTTGGTATTGCAACTTTGGGGGCGCTCAAACAGCATCCGAGGATCTCAGCTTTCAGACAATTCATTGAAGGCTGGTATTTAAGTTATTTCACACCAGATGCCGCACGAAGTCTACCACTTGCTGGCCCACAACAGCACTTGAATATTCATGGCGACAACCTGGGCAATGTGGTCCAGTTTATGGAAAGGGATCATGGAGATCGTTTTAAAAGGATACTTGATCGTATTGCTCAGAAAATTCCTGGTATCAACAAAATAGATACGGAGAGGACACTAGACGGACGGCTCCTCCTGAGATTCGGGGACAGAGGTTTTAAAGATCCTTTTTTTGCACAACAGATGTCTGATGGAACGTTAAAAGTTTTTGCGTACCTTTTACTATTAGAAGATCCTACACCACCACCATTTATCTGTATTGAAGAACCGGAGAACGGACTTTACCACAAATTACTCGAAACCCTGGCGCTCGAATTTCGTGAACACGCCACAGGAAGAAAAGGGGGATCACAAGTTTTTATTACCACGCACCAACCTTATTTTGTTGATGCGCTTCAACCTGATGAAGTGTGGGTGCTAGAAAAAGGAGATGATGGTTTTTCTACTATTGTTCGGGCAAATAATGATCCTGTTGTGCAAAATATGGTTTCTGAGGGGTTGCCCCTTGGGGGACTGTGGTACAGCGATTATCTTGATGCGAGGTAATGGTATGCATTTTGAGATACTCGTAGAGGACCAGTCTGGAAAAAGCATGCTTGATATTCTATTACCCAAAATTATCCACGGACAACATACCTTTAAAGTCTATCCTTACAAAGGTATTGGGCGCATTCCAGCAGGATTAAGGAGCAGTTCAGACCCCAATAGGCGTATTTTCTTAGATCAATTACCCAGATTGCTGCGTGGGTATGGAAAAACTTTTGCCAAATATCCACCAGATTATCCTGCTGTAGTGATTGTTGTTTGTGATCTGGACGACAAATGTTTGAAAGCCTTTCGGCAAGAGCTTTTGAACCTATTGAACCGTTGCCATCCTTGTCCTGAAACTCGATTCTGTTTTGCTGTCGAAGAAGGTGAAGCATGGTTTTTGGGTGATTTGGATGCGGTCAAATCGGCCTATCCAAAGGCAAAGGATACTGCTCTTAACGCGTACAGAATCGATAGTATTTGCGGCACGTGGGAAAAACTTGCCGATGCCGTCTATCCTGGCGGGTCAGCTGAGCTTTCAAAACAAGGCTGGATGGTCGTTGGGGCTGAAAAATCAGAATGGGCAAAGGCGATTACGCCCTATATGGATGTTGATAGAAATCGTTCACCTAGCTTCCATTATTTTCGGCAAAAACTCCTCGATTTGGTGGACATACCTGTCTAAAAAGGCCGCCAAACGAATGTCGAGAATTTAGACTTGCCAATTGTCTTGATTTGAGGTTCGCTGGCTGAAGTTCAGCAAGAAATGTATTTTAGACAAAGAATGAAAATGGCCGTGAGTATTTATGCCCACGGCCATTTTTTAACCTGTATTTCTATGAAGGCACGTTTATGGAATCTTCTTTAGACGAAACGCATTGCCTTCCAGTGGGGAGAGTCCGTTGGTCCAGGCGTAGGGATATTTGTTTGGATAGATGAGATGCTGGTGGGTGTCTAAAATGGGGATGCTCATAGACTGTTTCCTTGGGCACAACGTTATGGAATAATGAGCGTTTTGAGGGAGTTTTGATCCTGAGCTTCGGATTCTTTTTGGAACACGTCGGGAAGTTCACCCATTGGGTAGGAGACCGAGTTTTCAAAGATAATGTCCAGATCGAAAACACCCCGCTGTACGGCGCGATAGGCTTCTTTCATGTGTTCGATGGAGCGCAGCCGGGTGTAGTGGACGGCGTTGAGGTTGCGGATGTCGAGGCCGTCTTCGTGAAAGCGGTGGAAACAAAACTCTTTGACGGGAGCGTAGTTGTCTCCATACAGGGCCAGAATGCCATTGTGGCCGACCATGTGGAGGGCCTGGACGAGTCCTTCTCCTTTGCCACCGACGGCTTCTATAGCTACGTCCACGCCTTCGCCATTGGTAAGATCGTTGATGACCTGTGCGGGGTCTTCTTCACGCGCGTTGATCCCCCGATCGGCGCCGAGTTTTTTTGCGACTTCGAGCTTGGCGGGTTCGATATCGATTGCAAAAACTCTGGAGGCACCGGACTTGAGGGCGCCTTGAAGGAGGATGTTTCCGGCAAAGCCGACGCCGTTTACAGCGACTGTGTCCCCCAGTTTAATTCCGGTGTACAGGGCGGCCCAGGCGGCACAGCCCAGGGGCTCGTAGAGACAGCCGACTTCGAAGGAGACGCCTTCGGGGATGGGCTGCACGTGCGTGGGATCGGTGATCCAGTAGTCGGTATAGGTGGGGTAGACCAGGCTGCCGACACGGTCGCCGACGCTGACTTTCCCACCGCCGAGGTATTCGTCCACAGCAGAGCCCATTTCCACAATAGTGCCGCCGCCTTCGTGTCCCAAAGGTCCCATGGGATAAGTGTGTCCGGCCTCTCCGGTTTCGGATTCAATCCGGGTTTCAGGGCCTCCCCGGGCTTCGTCCTGGGGGCGAACTGTGATGCCGCGGTAGAAATATCGCTCGGAGCCACAGACGGATGCCTGGTGGGTTTTGACGAGGATTTGATTGGGCTGGAGTTCAGGGAGGGAAATGGTGTCTACAGTGAGTTTGCCGGGTTCGAGATAGACGACGCGGGTTTCAGGCATAGCAGGTTCTTTCGGGTAAAATTGCAGAGACGTGGCGGTAGCAGAAGCAAGGCCGTTTGGAGGGGCAATCAGAACCGGGGCCTTCCCGGGAAGTCTTCATACACGACCTGGATGATGATGTTGCCCCTTTTGTCCTCAATTTTCAGGGGGTGATTTCCTTTCAGGCTGTTGATATAGACCCCTTTGTTCAAAACCGTGTCCTCGAACCTATCGTCCTGAAAGCCTTCAATCCAGACGGTGTCCGTGGGTTTGTATTGGGGCAGCGTAATCGGCACAAAGCGGTCACTTTTTTTTGTATTTTGATAAACGGCGTTGTTATAAATCACCTTCACATACAATTGCTTTTCCTGATCGATGTACAGTTTGAGCGGATGATTTCCCGGGTCCAAATGCCATTGGGCCAAACGCAT
>JAPUJS010000074.1 GCA_027296045.1 bacterium
ACCAAAAATCGGGAGATCCTGTAAAGGACATCCCATATAGAGCCCGGATGTGGTTGCAATACAGCGGGGCCGGATTGAGGCGGTGATCCATCAGCCGCTGCCAGCGACGTTTAACGAGGTGTGCGATCGGGGATTGGCACCGGGGATGATGTATGCAGAGGGGAAGCGGAGGGCTGGATCGCAGAGGACCGCAGAGTAGCGCAGAGGGTCGCAGAACCACACCACCCGGCTGCCCGAAAACGGTTTTGATACAGGAAAGGGTTCGGATTTCTACATCCGAACCCTTTTCTGTGTTAAAAAGCCATTTTACTTCAGGATGGTACTATCGAGTGGAATCATGTTGTTCAGAAAATGTGGATCGGGCTTTCACTCCTGGCTTCTCACGTACCTATACCCTTCGGGTGCCCGTTTGTGGAAGGTGATGTCGGCAAACGAGCCGGTGGCCCGGCTGCCGGTGTTGTCGGAGTCTGTCATGAGGTAGATGCGGACGATTTCGGTGGGTTCTTCGCCGGGGTGGCAGCGTTTGAAGTCTTCGTAGAGGTTTCGGGTTTCGGGGACCCAGGTGTTGACGTTTTTTTCGCCGCTTTCGGCGACAATACGGTACCATTTGTATTCCAGCACGCCAAAGGGGATAATGGTGGTTTTTGAGGTGAGGATGGATTCTTCGGGGATGGTGCGGGTCCAGAGATAGGCGATTTCCCGGAGTTTGCCGTCCTGGTTCAGGATGGTGAAGCCGAGTTTGGCGGCAAAATCGTCGCCCTTTTTGCGAATTTTATTTTTTTTGTCGACTGTTTTTTTGTCGTCGATGGTGCGGTCGACTTGCCAGCGCCAGGAGACGTAGGGATAGTCTTTGGGCACAATGAGGTTGTATTGTTCATTCTGGACAGTTTTTTGAAGCGTGTTTTTGAAATTCAGGGGCAGCCGGTTGCACTTTTTAATCCAGCTCTGATTTCGGTCGATTGGGAGCGGACCGGTGAGGGTGGGGATTTGCCAGAAGAGGGCGGCAGAGTGATCGCTTTGAAGGGTCACGACGCCGTTTGTTTGATGGATGGTGGTGGGGTCTTTACAGCGGTGCCAGTCTCGCCGGAGCCAATCGGTGGCCATGTCGATCCGAATCTGGTCCTGGGCGTGGAGAGAAAAGGGCAGGTGGATGAGAAGACACAGGGTGAAGCGTGGTAGAAATTTGTTCATGGAGACTCCCGGGGTGGATGATGTGTTCTCGGTTTTTCCGTCTGAATTCGGTGTAGTTCACATTCACACATGTGAAAAAAAGTTCCACCCCTCCGGATACAGGAATCAGGACAATTCCTTTTGTAATCACAACTTATCCCAAAACGGACGGTGTGATTCCATCCTATGGGCGATGGTGTGCAATTTTTGTTCCGAGATTCGACCCTGTCTGAAAAAAGCAACTAAAAACGGGTGCCATCGTATGAAGGCACCCGTTTGGAGATCACCAACTTGGGAGGTTAGCTGGTGTCTGATTGGCCAGAAGGCGCGGACGTTTCGCCTTGCGGTGCCCGAGGGCCTCGGCGTCCGCCTCTTCGTCCCCGAGCTTTGCTTCGGCCAGCCCGTCTGGGTTGTTGCGCCTGCTGGTAGGTGGCCAATTGATCCTCGGTGAGGATACCGGCCAGGCCCGTTTCCAGTTCGGCTTTGATGGCTTCTAGCTGGGCTTGCAGGGCGTCTTGATCGGCACCGTCAGACAGCGCAGCTTCCAGCAGTGTTTTGGTTTTTGCGTTTACGGAATGGAGCAGTTCTCGAACAGCGGTTCTTTGTTCTTCGGTTAGATTGAGGCGTTCGAAAGGATTGGGAAGCCGATTGGCGCGGGCCTGTCTGGCCTGCTGGTAAATGGCCCATTGATCCTCGGTCAGGACGCCGGCCAGACCTGTTGTAAACTCGGCTGCGATGGCATCCAATTGGCTCCGGAAAGTTTCCGGGTCGATGTTGTTTGTCCGGGAAACTTCGCGAGCTACTTTAACCTGTTCGGCCTGCGTGTTCAAGAGTGTCTGGATGGCGGCCTGTTGTTCTTCGGTCAGGTCCAGGTTGGCAAAGGGGCCGGTGGCTCGATTGCCACCCTTCTGGCCTCCTCTCGGATTGCGACCCCGTCGTTGTTTGCGCTGGGTTTCCATCTCCTGATATTGCGCATGCTGTTCCGGAGTTAAAATGGTCAGGAAGTCCTGGTTGAATTTTTCTCTCAAGGCCGTGAGTTGCTGGCGGAGCGTGTTTCGATTTGCGCCGGCTTCCTGGGCAGCGGCGATCACGGCTTTGCGCTCGTTTTTGTAGGCTTCGTGCAGGGTATGGATTGTGGCCTGCTGTTCTTCGGTCAGGTTGAGCGTATTGGCAGAACCCCGGAAGCCCGGCTTGGACGATGCCTGGGCAATTTCCTGGGCCAGAGACGTTTGTTCGATGACCACGCCGTCAGAGGCTTCGACGAAAATCTGGTCGGAATCAGAAGAGACGGGACTGATTTTTCCGCAACTGTAAAGCCCCATGCTGGCAACCAGTGCTGCAAGTGCAAGGGATTTGAATCTCATTTTTCCTTCTCCTTCTGATGGATGCCCGACCTTTTCTTCATGCATTCAACAGGCGGAAGGTTTACCCATTGGAGGGAGCCGGCGTTTGGGGGGCCTGGTCTCGCCCACGGAACCCGCGACGCCACCGCCCTCGGTACGAAGAGCCGCCCCGTCCAGAACGAGGCCCTCGTCCGCCCTGTCGGAAACCCATTCGGCTGCCGCGCCGCCCCCGACTTTGGCGCATCTCCTGAGCCTGTTTCCGTTGCTTCGGTGTGAGAACCTGGAGGCTTTTCAGACGGGTATTGGTTTCGACTTCCAGAATTTTGCCCCGGGCTTTGTTCACGGCCGCCACTTTGGACTTGACGTCCGACTCGCTCGGGGTGTCTTTGCGAAGGGCTTCCTGGAGCTCCATTTCGGCGATTTGGCGATCGGCCCGAAGCTGAACCATTTGTTTGGCCGTTGTAGAGCGAATGGCTTGCATTTTTTCTTGTTGGGCATCGGTGAGTTCGATGCCGCGCATTCCTGTCATTTCAGGACCGCGTCCTCTGCCTCTTCCACCGCCTCTTCCACCCCTGCGCTGGGCTTCGGTGTCTGTAAGTGTGATCAGGCAGGCCAGTGCAACGGTGCCGATCAGCATTAACAGGATTTTGGGTTTCATGGCTTTTTCTCCTCTTTATCTTATTGTTTTGTATTGCATGTGAGATAAGGATTCTTTGGTTTCGAGGTTTTTACGGTGGTCCAGGGCGTCCCCCGGATCCTGAGCGTCGTCGACCTCGACCCCGGCGACCCCGGCGTTCTTTCTGTCTTTCTTCGTATTTTTTCCATTGTTCTGGGGTCAAAATGGCCCGGATCTTGTCGCGTGACGTGCTTTCAATAGCCCGCATTTCGTCGCGGATGCTTTCGCGAAGTTTGAAAGCAGAAACGCGGCTTTCTTCCAAACTACTTTGGATTTGTTTGGCCTGTTCGTCTTTCAGCTCGAGCTCCTTTTTCATCCGTTGCACAATCCGCTCGGCAGAAGGAGGACCGCCTCGATTCCCTCTGGGAGGACGTTGGCTGGAGAAGATGGCTCCCCAAATAGGACGCCGTGGACCCCGGGTCCACCGTTCGGCCATGGAGCCACAGGCCATGCCGAGGATGAAGATCCCCAGGGCAAGGAGCAGGGCTTTGGCACGTGGTGAGAAGGAGAACATGGGAAAATCCTTGGGTTACTGGGCTTCGGGCGATTCGATGCCCAGAGTGTTGTCAAATGTGTCCAGTTCTGACAAGATGAGGCCTTCCTGGTTTTGGAAGTAGTCGTCCAGAGTGACCTCTGTTTCTTCTCCGTTGAAATTGCCCAGTGTAGCCAGCATGATCACAGCGGCGGCGGCAAAGAGGGGGACCAGGCGTTTGCCGGCCCACTCCAGGCTGGTCCATAAGTTTTGGGATTCTTCCTGGATTTGGGCTTCGATGTCGGACCAGAGGCCGGGGGTCGGCTCGGCGGGGCGATTTTGTATGGCAGTCTGGATGTGTTGGAGATAGGCCAGTTCTTGCCGCAGGGCCGCATCTTCGGCCAGTTGGGCTTCGACCTGGTGTTTTTCGGGTTCTGCAAGGAGGTCATCCAGGTAGAGGAGCAGTTGATGGTGGATGTTGTTGGGGGCGTTCATTTTGGCTCCTTTTCTCGCCATTCATCATACAGGGGGCGAAGCAAATCTCTAAGCTGGGCCCGTGCCCGGGAGAGTCTGGATTTGACTGTGCCGATCGAACAGTTCAGGGTTTTGGCAATTTCTTCCTGGGACATATCTTCTAAGTCTTTGAGGACCACCACCGCACGGTGATCGGGCGACAGGGCATTGAGCACGGTTTGAATGTTATTACGAAGGTCGATTCGTTCGATATCGTTTTCGGGTTGATCGGTTCTGAAGAATCGATCGGTTGAAATCTCTTGTTTTTCCTGCAGGGCATCGATTGAAATATTGTCGCGTCTTCGATTTTCTTTCTGGGCCATATTCAGCGAAACGTTGGTTGCAATGCGGTAAAGCCAGGTATAAAAGCTGGAT
This sequence comes from bacterium, assembly GCA_027296045.1. Taxonomy (GTDB): domain Bacteria; phylum Latescibacterota; class UBA2968; order UBA2968; family UBA2968; genus JAPUJS01. The sequence continues at coordinate 4,550 of JAPUJS010000074.1, forward strand.
TTGGCCTGAAATTTGTGCAGGGCTCTATAGGCCCGAATAAAGGCCTCCTGGGCTGCATCTCGTGCCAGCTCCCGGTCGCCGATAATGGAACAGGCCAGGGTATAAATTCGGCCTTCATAACGTTCCACCAGGTGACGAAAGGCCAGGGTGTCTCCCTGCTGGCACCGGCGGATCAGGTCAAGATCACCGCCCAATACACGCTCCCGAAGTGGGGGATTCTGAACTCGGGCGGTTGGACACCCCAATCCGAGTTTTAGAATTCCGATGGCTAATTGTGACATGGCAGGAAGTGAAGCCCGGTTGATGGTTGCTTGTTCTCTTAGACCGTACCACTCCGGTGGGCGTTCCCTCCGGCGAGGAAAAAAAGAGGATGCCGCGAAAAGGCGGCATCCAGAAAGGCGGTATATATATTCCAGAAAGGCGGTATATATATTTAACTTATCGTTCTATAATGATATCTGAAAATGTGGCCCCAGATGGAATCATTGGCAACACATGTTCCTGATGGGGAACCACGACGTCTAAAAGAAAGGGACCTTCGGAATCGATCATGCGTTTGAGGGCACCTGGCAGGTCTTTGGGGTGGATCACTCTTTCTGCCGGAACGCGAAAGCCTTTGGCAATTTCGACAAAATCGGGGAAGATGCCTTCTCCTTCAGGGTCGCCGATAAAGGTATGGCCACGATTGCTTTCATACAAAATGTCTTCCCATTGAACCACCATTCCCAAATGCTGGTTGTTCAGGATCATCATTTTGACAGGAATTTTTTCGGCATACAAGGTGGCCAGTTCTTGAATGTTCATGACAAAACTACCGTCGCCGTCGATGTCCACAACCAGCGCATCGGGTCGGGCAAGCTGGGCACCAATGGCGGCCGGCAGGCCAAATCCCATGGCGCCCAGTCCTCCGGAGGTGAGCCAGTTTCTGGGTTCATCGAAAAGGTAGTACTGTGCAGACCACATCTGGTGTTGGCCAACCCCTGTCGAGATGATGGCTTTGCCTTCGGTCATCTGATAGAGCAGGTCGATGGCATATTGGGGCAGGATTTCGTTTTCCTGTTCTTTGTAGCGCAGGGGATGTTTGCCCCTCCAGATGGCAATGTCAGCATGCCACTGGGTGTAATCTCCGGCGTTGGTCAGGCCGTTGAGTTCTTCCAGCGCATATTTGATATCGGAGACAACGGGGAAGTGGGCCTGCTTGTTTTTGTTGATCTCGGAAGGGTCGATGTCGATGTGCACGATGCGGCCGTGCTCGCAAAAGGCCTCCAGCTTGCCGGTCACGCGGTCGTCGAAGCGCACGCCCATGGCCAGCAGCAGATCGGCGTGGTTGATGGCATAATTGGCATAGACCGTGCCGTGCATGCCCACCATTCGAAGCGAGAGGTCGTCCGTTTCGGGATAGACCCCCAGACCCATCAGGGTTTGCACGACGGGAATCTGCGTTTTTTGAATAAATTGGCGCAGGTCGTGGGAAGCGCCTGCCGAGACAACGCCACCGCCCACATAGGCCACGGGTCGTTTGGATTGCTGAATGGCCCGGGCAACTTCCTCCAGGTCTTCCCGATTGGGGCGGTGGTGGGGGTTGTAGCTGCGAATGGCAACTTTGTCGGGAAAAATAGGATGGACAAAGCTTTGCTGGATGTCTTTGGGCACATCGATCAGGACGGGTCCAGGACGCCCGGTCGAAGCGATATAGAAGGCTTCTTTGACAATACGGGGGATGTCGTTGATGTTGTCGACCAGGAAGTTGTGCTTGGTGATCTGGCGGGTGATTTCGATAATGGGGGTTTCCTGGAAGGCGTCGTTGCCCA
>JAPUJS010000075.1 GCA_027296045.1 bacterium
CTTCTGTGTGGGAGAAAGAGAGAGACTTTATGAAAAAAATCCTGATTGTTGAAGATGTTGAATGGAATCGAGACCTGCTGGTCCAGATTCTGGAGGAAAATTTCGAGGTGATTGAGGCAGAGGACGGGAAGAAGGGTCTGGAAGCGGCAATGGCCGAACAGCCGGACCTGATTTTGATGGATATGTTGCTTCCCAAAATGAATGGATGGGAAGTGGCCGCCGAAATCAGAAAACGGGAAACGGGCAAACCCGTTCCCATTATTGCAGTGACCGCCCAGGCCATGGATGGCGATGAAACCGTTGCCCTGGAAGCCGGTTGCGACGCCTATGTGAGCAAACCAATTGATGAAGACGAGTTGCTGGAAAAAATCGCCCTGTTAATCGGGACTTAATGATCGAGCAGTCAAACTCTTCTCTGTCGGGGCTTTGTGTTTCAAAAAGGAGCGACATGGAAAAGCAGACCATTCTGATTGTGGACGATATCGCCATGAACCTGGATCTGCTGGAACAGGAATTGTGGGACGATTACATATTGGTTCGTGCAGAAAATGGAGAGCAGGCCTTGCAACAGGCCGATTTATGTGAGCCGGACTGTATTTTGCTCGACGTAACGATGCCAGGGATGGGGGGGTTGGAGGTCGTAAAAAAACTGAGAGAATCGGAAAAGCATCTTGCAACCCCTTACACGCCCGTGATCCTGGTAACAGCTCTGTCTGAAATGTCGGACCAGGTGCGGGGTCTCGCTGCCGGGGCCGATGACTATATTACAAAGCCCTGGGAGCCGGAGGATCTTCACGCCAGGCTCAAGGTTGCTTTACGAATTGGGGAGCTGCAAAAGGCCCTTGCTCGAGAGCGCGACGAGTTGCAACAGGCCCTGTCCAACCTGCAGGCTACCCAAGCCCAATTGTTACATTCCGAGAAGATGGCCGCCCTGGGTAAGCTTGTGGCAGGGATTGCCCATGAACTCAACAATCCCATCGGTTTTATTTATGCCAACATGGACCATTTCAGCCGATATGTCGGGGAGCTTCAAGCCGTCTGTGAACACGCATCGGTCGGGCCGGAACAAAAGGGCCGGGCCGAGCGGGCATTTCAGACACTCAACCGGCTGATCGAGAGCTGCACGAATGGAGCACAGCGAATCAAACAGATTGTGTTGGGACTCCGCACCTTTTCCCGGTTAGACGAGGCGGAAGTGAAGGCAGTGGACGTGCACGAAGGCATTGAGAGCACGATCACATTGTTGGCACATCAGATGAAGGACCGTATCACGCTGCACAAGACCTATGGTGACTTGCCTCTCGTCGAGTGCTATGCCGGACAGCTCAACCAGGTTTTGATGAACCTGTTGACCAATGCTATAGATGCTATCGAAGGGCAGGGAGATGTTTATATTACAACCCAGATAGATGGGGAAACGGTTCAGATTGCAATCCGAGATACGGGCATAGGAATCTCCGAAGAGAATCTCCAAAAAATATTCGATCCTTTTTTTACAACCAAGGACGTTGGCAAAGGGACCGGATTGGGGCTTTCGATCAGCTATGGGATTGTCCAAAAGCACGGCGGGGAGATCCGGGTTGAAAGTGCGCAGGGGGAGGGAACAACATTTACGGTCGTTTTGCCCCTCCGGATGTCGGTTGAGGCCGGAGAGGACGCAGAGGGGGACCGTGTGGAATAAATTAGGATTTGGGTCAAATTTCTGCGTGCGTATATTGAGGAGATACGCTGGTCTGCAATTGCCGAAGGCGTAACAAAGGACCGTCTACCGTCCAGGCAAAGGGGATATGATGTATCAATACGGCATTCGAAACAGCAGTCTGAATATGGATTGGCAAGAAGCACTGGCGACTGCAGGAAGGATTGGATTCGACGGGGTGGAGTTGGTGCTGCGGGAGGAAGACAGGTTAAATTGGTTGCTTTCTGAAGCCGGCAAGACCGAAATTCAGACCTGGGTTCAAACGTCGGGTGCCGAGGCCTGTACGATCAGTTTTGCACTATTCCGAGAATACAAAGGTGCTCAGGAGGACCAGGATGTGCGCGATCGGGTAGTGGATCTGATAAAACGAGCCATCCAGGCGTGTAAAGGGATGGGCGGGGTGGGTATTCTGCTTCCTTTTTTTGACCGGGAAAATATCGATATTTCCCCTCGAGAGACAGAGCTCCTGATTGCAGATCTGAAACGCTGTGCACCTCTGGCCGAAGATCTGGGGATCCAGGTGGCTTTGGAGACGAGTTTTACTTCTGGATTGCTCAAACAGATCTGTGACGGGGTCGGGTCTGAACGGGTAGGCGTTTATCAGGATCTGGCGAATGCTCTGGGGTATGGTCACGATTCAGTGGAGATGTTGACCGAATTACCCAAAGAAACACTCCTGATTCATCTGAAAGATACCCGGCGGTCAGACCTCGGGGAAGGCGATGTGGATTTTCCGGCCTGTCGGGAGGCCATTGACCAGATTGGCTACGAGGGGTGGTTGATCTTTGAAACACCCGGTGGCGACGACCCGGTCGCAGCGGGAAAGAAGAACCTCGCATTTGCCAGGGACATGTTTGGTTAATATAATATCATCAAGGGAGACATTGGCTGAGTTTGAGCGTTAAAGACCGGAACTGTAGTCTTTTATACTAATTTTCCACAAAATAAGATAGCACAACAAAGTCGCCCAAGATCCGTGATCCTGTGGCGACTTTGTTGTGCGGGGGAGAGCAGGTTTAACCGGAAGATTGGGACTTTTCCAGGAGGGCAAGGATGTCTTTCTCAAAGACTTCCTGAGGGCGATATCCTTCGTGGCGGCTATAGATCTGACCTTGTTGGTCGATGACGAATGTGGTTGGAATCGACTGGATGTTGCCATAATTCTTCATCGTCTGGGAGGTGCCCCGGACAATCTGGTAGTTGATCTTGTGGTCCTTTGAAAAAGCTTGAAGGGCGGAGGAATCGATCTGGTCAATGGATACACCAATGATGGTGACACCTTTTTTGCCATATTTTTCGGCCAGCGCCTTGAAGTGTGGAATTTCTACTATACAGGGAGGACACCAGGTTGCCCAGAAATCAACAATCCGGATTTGACCGTCAAAATCAGACAATCGGACCGTGTTGCCTTCCAGGTCCTGGAGTGCAAATTCGGGTGCCTGTTGACGATTTTTGGGCTCCTGTGTTGATTCCGGCTCCGATTCGACATTCCAGATGAGTCCGAAACTGGCCAGGAGGAGACAGGCTATTATCAGCCAGAAAAATTGACGTTTCACGGGATGATCTCCTAATAATCGGCTGTGGCTTGATTACATGTGTGCTGGGAGGGACCAAATGAAAGCGCAAAGATGGTGCCAAATTGGATAATTTTGTGGATATTAGAGGTAAATTGCTGTCGAAGAAGATATTGTGCAAAATAGTGGGGCGAGTTAGCGAAGGGGGAGATAGAGAAGAGATAACACTATTTCATGAGAGATGTGATGTTTCGAAAGGGTGTCGATAGGAGGTGAAACCGTGATCGAAAGCGTTCATCGGTTCGGTTACGGTCCTGTCGTGCGAAAAAGATCTTATGCGATTGTGAACTGAACCGTTGGTAGAAACCGTTCTCCGGTTGCATACTCTGTTGATTTATGCGCTTTTTTAGTCTATCATTAAGAGCACGAGAATCGTGCAGCTTGGTTTTTGTGGACCTTGGGATTTATCAAATTGTGTTTCAGCAGGTTATAACCTATATTCCCCACTGGATGTGTTTGAAAAAAAGGGGATCTGGTCTTTCGGATGGGAATATGTCTTATCCAACAGATGCGGAACTGATCCATCTCTGGCAGGACAAACCCGCGCCTTTGCTGGCGCTTCTCAATGCCTTTCATGACCGGGATCACTATGTCTCAGAAGAGGCAATGAAAGCCATTTCCGCTGGGTTGCGGATTCCCCTGGCGGATCTGTATGGCACCGTGACGTTTTACCATCACTTTGCAAGAGAAGCCCCTGGACAGCAGGCACCTCGCGTCTGTGTCGGGCCGATCTGTTGCTTGCAGGGGGGCCGGGAGATTTTGGAAGCCCTGAAGCAGGATGGGGCAACCCCGATGCCGTGTGCGGGTCGGTGCGATCAACCGGTGCCGGTCCTTCAAGCACATCGGGTCCTGGTGGGAAAAGATCTGGAGGATCGACCTTCCCCTTTACCGGTGCCAAACCCTGAGGGATATGAGGAGTGCATCTTCGCCGGGATTCGAGAACCCGATCGGAGAACGCTGAAAGGATATCGCCAAACAGGTGGGTATGAAGGGTTGCAACACGCCCTGCGATTGGAACCGGACGGCGTTTCTGGTGTCATCGAGCGAAGTCAACTTGCCGGGCGAGGCGGTGCTGGGTTTCCAACCGGGACGAAATGGAAAGCCGTACACGATGCAGTGGGAATCCCCAAAACAATTGTGTGCAATGCAGACGAAGGAGAACCCGGGTGTTTTAAGGATCGTGCCATCATGGATTATGATCCTTTTGCGGTTATTGAAGGAATGACGCTTGCGGCCTACGCGACTGGAGCGACTCGAGGGTTTATTTATCTTCGATACGAGTATCCCGAAACATTTGAGGTGCTGCAAAAGGCGATCGAAGCAGCCGAAAGCGCTGGATTGTTGGGAAGTCGTATTTTGGGTGAAGATTTCGAGTTTCAGATCCATTTGAGACGAGGGGGTGGGGCCTATATTTGTGGGGAAGAAACTTCGCTGCTCAATAGCCTCGAAGGAAAACACCCGTTTCCACGAAATCGCCCGCCCTATCCTGTGACACACGGTTTTGAAGACCTGCCCACTGTCGTGAACAATGTAGAAACCCTGGCAGCAACCGTTCAAATCCTTCGACATGGGGCCGATTGGTATCGCGGGTTGGGGCTGAACGATCAGGCAGGCACCAAGGTGGTCAGCCTGTCGGGAGATGTTCAGCGGCCCGGCAATTATGAGGTGCCTTTGGGATTTCCGCTTCAAACGTTGCTCGAAGACTGGGCAGGTGGACCCCAAAAGGGCAAAACGATTCAAGCGGTTACGATGGCAGGGTTGTCCGGCGGGTTCTTGGCCGGGGAGGATTTGAAGGTAACGCTTGACGAGCCCAGTTTGCGAGAAAAAGGGTCTTTTCTGGCATCTGGCGGCATCATGGTATTTGACCATAGCCGCGATATGGTCGAAGTTGCCAGGTCTGGAATGGATTTTTTTGCGCACGAATCGTGCGGGAAGTGTTTCCCCTGTCGGATTGGCACCCGCCGACTTACCGAGCGTCTGGAAGGCAGTGGACCTCGCGATTTGGAAACCTGGATTACCGAAGTAAAAGATCTGGGTCAAACCATGATGGCGACCAGTGCCTGCGGTTTGGGACAGGCTGCCCCCAAGCTAACAGAAAGTCTATTAAAGTATTTCCCCGATCAGGTTGCCAAACACGTGATATCTTAAGCAGTGAAGACAAAGACAACGGGTTCAAACTATGCCCTGGACCTGTTCGATCCTTTCTTCTCCCTCGGGCCCTGAAAAGCCCTCTCCTCCAGGAAAGGAGTGTCGAACGATGGTTTCGACCGATGTCCTTACACTCACACTCGATGATGATGAGGTCTGTTTTCAAAAAGGCGAAACCCTCTACGAGGTCGCCCAAAGACATCAAAAGGAAGTTCCAACCCTTTGTTATGACCCCAGATTGGAGCCGTTTGGGGCCTGCCGATTGTGTGTGGTCGAAGTCGAAGGCATGCGCATTCCGGTGGCTTCCTGCACCGCCCAGGCCGAGCCGGGAATGGTGGTTCAAACACGGTCGGAAAATATCGAGCAGCACCGCAAAGTGCTGCTCGAAATGGTTGCTTCCGAAAACCGGGAACTCGATGTCGACCCGCTCCACGGATATGCATCCCAAGAATTGACCACCCTTCTGGACCGTTATGAAGCCCGAACCGGTCGGTTTGCAGGACAGCTCTCTGGCCAGTCGAAAGACGACGGCAACCCCTTTTTGCTGCGGGATTACGATAACTGCATCTCTTGTTATCGATGTGTAAGGGTTTGCGCTGAGCAGGAAGGTGACGATGCCATCAGCGTGATGAATCGCGGCTTTGAGACACAGATTGTCACGGAGTTTGATGGTACGTTGAAGGACTCCTCCTGCACGTTCTGTGGCCAGTGTGTGCAGACCTGTCCCACCGGCGCTCTGGGAGATAAAAAGGCGTTGCGTGCGAAAGATGTGCCGGAAGAATTGGAAAAGACGCGCTCTGTGTGTCCCTATTGTGGGGTGGGGTGTTCGGTCGATCTGTTGTCCAAAGGCGACCAATTGGTGGGCATTTTGCCGGCAATGGATGGGCCTGCAAACGAAGGTGCTTTATGCGTGAAGGGGCAGTTTGCCTTTGATTTTGTTCAGCACCCCGATCGCTTGGACACGCCCCTGATACGGGGCACCGATGGCGATTTGCACGAAGCAAGCTGGGAGGAGGCCCTGGATAAGGTGGCCGAAGGGTTTCGCAAGGTGGTGGAAAAATACGGACGACACAGTGTCTACGGCGTTGCGTCGGGAAGGACACCGACCGAAGCCGATTATATGATGCAGAAGTTTATTCGGGTGGGATTTGGCAGCAACTATATCGATAACTGTAGCCGTGCGTGACACGCGCCAACGGTCGCCGGTCTGGCGGCCCAGATTGGACGCGGTGCGATGTCAAATCCCCTTCGAGATATGGAAAAGCCCGATGTGATTTTTTGTATCGGGACCAATATGACCGAGTGTCATCCGGTAGCGGCCACCCGGATCAAGAAAGCCGTGCGAAATGGCGCCCGGCTCATTGTGGCCGATCCCCGCCGAATTCACCTGGCAGAACTTTCTAATTTGTATTTGCCGCTCCAGGTGGGGTCCGATGTGGGCTTGTTGTTGGGGATGGCCCATGTAATTGCGCGAGAAGGGTTAATAGACAAAAACTTTATTGAGTCTCGAACGGTCGAAGCGGACGATTTTCTCGACCATATTACCCAGTTTACGCCCCAGTGGGCAGAACAACTCACGGGGGTGCCGGCCAAAGATATCGAACAGGCTGCTATGTGGTATGGGCG
>JAPUJS010000076.1 GCA_027296045.1 bacterium
TTTCTTTTCTTCAAGCATCCGGGCAATCATGTGGACTTCGGCGGTACCGAGATCGAGTTTGCGAGCAACCTCTACGGGGGAATTACCAGCCTGGAGAAGGCCCTGAGCTTCTGCGTATCGATCTTCAACGTTGGGCTCTGAGGGCGGATCAAGGGGCGCAGAAGCAGGTTTGGCGTGTGGGCTCTGAAGCCTGCGAATGGCGACTTGCAGGTCCTCCACCTGTTTGGTAAGTTGTTCGTCGGCCGTCTGGAGTGACGCTGATATATGGTCCAGCATTTCGAGTGCTTCCGAAAGCCGACCGACTTCTCGGGCAAGAATTTGAAGCTGACGGGCTGTGGTTTCACGTTCTTCTTTTCGCCAGCTTCGACACCACAACAGGATGGCAAAGACCATGGCCAGACAAAAAAGAACCGAAAGGCCCCAGTAGAGCACTTCAATGCCTTGCATGGATAATGTCTCCGGAGAAGGTCGGGGAAGGACCTAGGGGTCGCTTTGAGCGGCGGGAAAATACAGGGTGAAGGTGGTGCCTTTTCCGCTTTGGCTTTCCACCTGGATTCGCCCTTTGTGTTGTTCAATGATTCCGTGGATAATGGACAGCCCCAAGCCGGTGCCGCCCTGGTCTTCACGAGTGGTGAAAAAGGGCTCGAAAATGTGGGGCAGATTTTCTTTTGAAATGCCGGCACCTGTGTCACAAACCCGGATGACGGCCTCTCCCCCCTGGACTTCCAGATCGATTTGAATGCGTCCCCCGGCCGAGGTGTGTTGCTGGGCGTTGATCAGGAGGTTTAAAAACACCTGTTCCATTTCGCCCACATTGCCAAACATCCTGGGCGATCCACCGTCGGGGATCTCGAGCAGAAATTCGATTTCGGCCTTTTCCAGCAGGTGTTGCATCAAACTGGACGTCTGCGTGGCCAGATGGGCCAAATCGATGCTTTTCCATTCTTCTTCGCCGCTGTTGTGCCGGGCAAAATCCAACAGGCTTCGGATGATGCGGGAAATGCGTTTTACATTGGCTTCGATGAGCTGCAAATCTTTAAAGAGGGGTTCCAGATCTTGATTGCGCATCATCAAAAGCTGGACCCTGCTGAGGATAATCTGGAGCGGGTTGTTGACCTCGTGGGCGACTCCGGCGGCCAGTTGACCCACGGCCGCCATTCTCCCCGATTGAATCAGCTGGGCCTGGGAGGCCTTGAGCTGACGATCTTTTCGGTCGATTTCACCCTGTTGGTGGTCTAAAAGACCTAACAGATCGGGCAGCAGTTTGGCGACCCGGACACTGTAGTCCGGATCGGTGGCCTCGGTTTGACGCAAGGCCTGTGCCGCTTCCAAAAGGGCCGTCCAGTTTTGGGAATCCAGGGTGTCTTGAGACATAGGAGAAAAACGTCAGGAGCTTTCGGATCGGGCTGCTATTTTTTCGATCCGATCGATTTACGGTTCGTCCAGGTCTCTAAAAACCTGGGCTTTTTTAAGTTCGGTATTCAGGTCTTTGCTTAAAAATTCAAGCAGGTCATTGTCGCTAACATCCTGACCCTGTTTGAAAAATTGGGCAACTTGGGCATCCAGCTGCGGACCTTGTTTGTCACCACTGGATCCTACCTGATTGTACCGAATGAGTGCATTGGCCATGTGGACAAACAGGACCAGGTCTTCTGGCGCTTCCAAAAGGTTGGGGTGATGATGCAAAGCAATGGCGTTGACCAGGTTTTGGGGCAGGTTCCATTTTTCGGCCAACCAGCCGCCAATTTCGGCATGGGTCACGCCCAGTGTTTTTTCTTCGGCGGCTTCGATGGAAATGGCCTCGGCTTCGGCCAATTCCAGTGCTTCGGAAAATTCATCGGTGAAGTATTCGATCAGGATTAGCTTGCCAATATCGTGGAGCACACCGGCCACAAAGGCTTCATCGGCCAGGCTGTTTTGCTTCAACCTGCGGGCCAGCAAGCGCCCGGCCACACCGCAGCCGATGGCGTGTTCCCAGAACCGTTGTCGGTCGAAGAGGCGGTGTTCTCGGCCTGTCGAAAACCGTTTGAGCACGGTGACGCTCAGGCCCAGATTTTTGACCATTTCCAGGCCCAGAACCACGATCGCCAGCTGGACGGTGGCGATTTCTCGGGCAAAGCCGTAGAAAGCCGAGTTGGCCACTTTCAAAATTTTGGCCGTAAGCGCCTGGTCGGTAGAGACCAATTGGGCAACTTCCCGGGCCGAAGAGCGGGGGTTGCCCACCAGGGCAATGAGTTGGGTAACGATTGTAGGCAGCGTGGGCAGCTGGATGATCTTTTCGGTGATCTGGCGCAGGCGTTGGGTGCGCTTTTGGGACATGTCCACCGTCTGGATATGTGTCTGTTTGAGGGATGGCATATTGTAATGGCGTTCAAGCGCCCTTACTGCATGAGTCGCATGCGGAGTTTGGCGCGCAGGCTTAAGACGGCCTTGGTGTGGATTTGGGAAACACGAGATTCGGAAAGTTCCATGACCTGGCCAATTTCTTTGAGGGTGAGTTCTTCATAATAATACAGGGCGATGACCAGGCGTTCCTGTTCGCTCAAATATTCGATGGAATCAACCAGGAGGTTGCGCATTTCTTCGCGTTCCAGGTCGGAAAGGGCATCCGTACGCTCCGGGGATCTGAGGGTATCGACCAACGGGACGGCTTTGTCGTCTTCGGAACCATAGGTCAGTTCGTCCAGGGACAACAAGGTGGTGGACGAGAGGTCGTCCAGGAGTTTGTAGAGCTCGTCGAGTGAGATATCCAGGTTTTCGGCAATCTCCTGTTCGGTGGGCGAGCGGCCCAGACGGTTCTCCAGGGAAGAGATGGCACGTTCCATTTCTCGGGACTTGGCGCGGGTGGACCTGGGGGCCCAGTCTATGGCCCGAAGTTCATCCAAAATAGCACCTCGAATGCGCATGGAAGCATAGGATTCGAATTTGACTCCTTTTCCGGGGTCGAAGTTGTTGTAGGACTCGATAAGGCCCACGACGCCGGCATTGATCAAATCGTCGAGTTCAACAGATTTGGGCAATCCAATGGCGATGCGGCCGGCGATATATTTGACCAGCGGCAGGTATCCCATCAGCTGGGATTCCCGCTTGTCCGCTGCGGTAACCGTCTGGGTTTTCTGGTAGGCCTGGGCCGATTGAGTTGTCTGTTTTCCAGGTGCGTTTGCCATATATCGGTCTCGGGGAACCAGGATTCAGGAGAACTGTATCCCGCGGTTAGACTTCTGATGCTGTGAAACTGCGGTCCAAGAACTGTTCAAAGATGCCCGGGCCGCTTTTTTTTAGTATTGCGGTTTCGGGTGCCAGATCCTGGGCGATTTGTAAGATGCATTTTGCCGCTGCGGATTCGGGATGCGAGAGCAAGACTGGCTGTTGGGTTCGACTGGCCTCTTCGACAGATAGATCTTCTAAAATATAGCCACATCGCTTTATTGAGACATCCAGAAACCGGTTTACAATCTGCTTAAATTTTTGATGCAGGTCAAAGGCTTCTCGAGGAGACCGTGCCCGGTTGACCAAAAACCCTGTTTGGGGTGCCTGGTCGTGATTGTGACACACTTTGACCATTGCATAGGCATCGGCAATCGATGTGGGCTCGGGTATGGCGACAACCAACATCTGGTCGGCCGATAGGACAAAGTCGAGCACTTTTTGAGAAATGCCTGCTCCGGTGTCGATCAAGATGAGGTCAAAGCCGCGTTCCAATCGGCCCAGTTCTTCGGCCAGGCGATGCCGGGCTTCGGGACGCCAGGCATCGGATTCGGCGATGCCAGAGGCCGAGGGCAGGATGGATAGGCCTTCCGGGCCTTCCACAATGACGTCGAGGGCAGACGCATTGCCTTCTAACAAATCCTGAAGGGTCGCTTCGGGCGATAAGCCCAAAAGGATGTCGATATTGGCCAGTCCCAGATCGGCGTCGATGAGCAAGACCTGATGGCCCAGTCCGGAGAGGGCAATGCCCAGATTGAGGCTTATGGTGGTTTTGCCCACTCCGCCTTTGCCGCTGGTGATGGCCCAGGCACTAGCCCTCCGATCTTGTCCATCAGTCATTTGGCGATCTCCAGAATAGGCCGCTGGAAAGGGCTGTGGGATCGGCCGGATTTAAATTGCCGGGCACTGCTCGTCCGTCGGTGGTAAAAGACAGGCATAGGTTGGATTCGATCCCCAATGTGCAGATAGCGCCCCAACGTACAGCTTCATCCAGTTTGGTGAACAAGAGTCGGTCGATCCCCAAGGGGGTGAAAGCCGAGACGATATCGCGCATCTGCTGAAGGTCTGTGGGTGCCCCAAGTGTGAGATGGATTTCGTTGGGGGCAGCTTCTTTCAGCAAATCATTTAATTTGGCGATCCCTTCGGCATCGGTTGGACCCATACCGGCGGTATCGATGAGTATCAGGTCGGTTTCCCGGCGGTTGCCGATGATTTCGCCCAGTTCTTCGGACGTATAGGCCACGTCGACTGGGATGTTCAAAATGCCGGCATAGGCCCGAATTTGCTCCAGGCCCCCCACACGGTCGGTATCGGCGGCCACGAGGACCACGCTGGCATCAGATTGGGCAAAGTGGGCGGCTATGCGGGCGGCCGATGTGGTTTTGCCCGCCCCGGCAGGACCGACCAGTGCCACCACACTTCGAACGCCTTTGGTCAAACAGGTGGGTGCCGGTTTGGGAAAGCGTTCGCAGATCATCCGGACGGCGCGATTCTGGAGGGGCTTGAGATCTTTGAGGCCCGTATCGCCTGGATCTATCAGAATCTCTTTCAGGATCTCTTCGGAGATGGAACGGCGCAGCCCGGTCGATTCCATTTGTTGAGACAGGGTTTCGAGGGCGCCGGGCAGAAACAAACCCTGCAAGGTATTGGACCGGAGGACGGCCTGGAGGTTTTCAATTTGTTTGGACAGGCGATCGAAGGCCGCAGCGGGGAGTTGTCGGGGTCGCGCAGGTTTGGCCGACCCGGCAGGGCCTGGGGCCGGGGGTTCTGTGCTCCGTTGTGTTTTTTTGGCAGGATGCGTTTTGGCAGCTGTTTTTTTGGCAACTGGTTTTTCTGTGTCCACGGCGGCTGTGACTTCGACCTGCCCCTTTTTACCCAGGCCAAACTTGCCGCCTTTTCGCAGGGTGCGGGTATTCAGAATGACCGCACGGGGACCCAGATCGGCTTTGACCTGTTTGAGGGCCTCGGGCATGGAGTCGGCCACATATTTTTTGATTCGCATGGACATAGGCTTGGATTAGGCCCCGACGTTGGTTTGCACACCTTCGACGGAGACCATGCCGACGGCAAAGATTTCCACCCCGGGCACGATCTCGTTATAGGAGAGTACGGCCAGGCTGGGGAAGGTGGCTTCGGTGAGTCGGCGAAATCCCGGGCGGATATTGGGGGCGGTGAGCACCACAGGTTGTTGGCCATTGGAGACCATTGTATCGATGGCCTGTGAGAGCTGTTGGAAGATCAGGTTTTGTACATCGGGTGCCACAATGACTTTGATCCCACCGGGCGTGCTTTGTATGCTTTCTGCAAGCTGGGATTCGAGTTCCGGGGCCACAGTGAGCACGGGAATGTTGCCATTTTCGTCCTGATATTTCTGACAAATGGTTCGACCCAGAGAGGTCCGAACATATTCGGTCAGGATCTCCGGATCCTGGGTGATGGATGCGTAGTCGGCCAGGGTTTCCAGAATGGTTTGCAGATCCAGGACGCGGATCTGTTCTTTTAAAAGATTTTGCAGGACCTTTTGCACGCCACCGATCTTGAGCAGTTCGGGGATCAGTTCTTCAACCACTGTGGGGCTTTTTTCTTTGAGACGGTCGATGAGCACCTGGGTGTCCTGCCGGTTCAAGATTTCGTGGGCAAAGGATTTCATCACCTCGGTGAGGTGGGTGGCCAAAACGTCGGGCGGTTCGACAACGGTATAGCCCAATAGTTCGGCCTGTTCGCGGGCGGTTTCGGCAATCCACTTGGCGGGCAGTCCGAAAGCCGGCTCTGTGGTATCTACACCGTCGATTTCTTCTTCGACATAGCCAGGGTCCATGGCCAACAGATTCCGCGGCTGGATGTCGCCACCAGCGACCTGGACGCCCCGAATTTTGATGGCATACTGATTGGGGGAGAAGGTGATGTCGTCGCGAATGCGAATGGGCGGTATGACAATGCCCAGATCCAGGGCGATGGATTTCCGCAACAGGGTAATCCGGTCTAATAAATCGCCGCCGTGGGCGGGATCGACCAGGGGGATGAGGCCATATCCCAGAGTAATTTCCAGGGGATCGACGTGCACGTAGTCGTCGGGTTTTTCTTCCGGTTCGGCTTCTTTTTCGGCTTCGGCGATTTCATCTTGAATTTCCCGTTCCTTCTTCTGGTAGGCGATGTAGGCCACGAGGCCAGACAGGGCCGCCAGAATGAGGAAGGGAAAGGAGGGGAAGCCGGGAACGATTGCAAAACTCAACAATACGCCGGAAGTAATCATGAGGGGGCGGGGTTCGGACGTGAGTTCACGGCCCAGATCGACACCCAGGCTGGCTTCGGAGGTCGATCTGGTGACGATGATGCCTGCGGCGATGGAGGTAATCAGGGCCGGGATCTGAGAGACCAGGCCGTCCCCGATGGTCAAAATGGTATACGTTTGGGCTGCGTCCGCAACGCTCATACCTCTTTGAAGCACGCCAATGCCGAGTCCGCCGATGATGTTGACCAGGGTAATGAGGATACCTGCAATCGCATCGCCCCGGACGAATTTGCTAGCACCATCCATGGCCCCGTAAAAGTCGGCTTCCCGGGTGATGGTCCGGCGTCGTTCGCGGGCTTCTTCTTCGGTGATGAGCCCGGCATTCAAATCGGCGTCGATGCTCATCTGTTTGCCCGGCATGGCATCCAGGGTGAATCGGGCGGCCACTTCGGCCACGCGCCCGGCACCCTTGGTGATGACCACAAACTGGATAATGACGATGATCAAAAAGATCACCAGTCCCAGAATGTAGTTGCCCTTCACCACAAATTGTCCGAAGGCCAGGATGATCTCCCCGGCGTAGGCCTCGCCCAGAATGAGCCGGGTGGTGGCTACGTTGAGGGAAAGCCGGAAGAGGGTGAGCACCAGCAACAGGCCGGGAAATACAGACAATTGGAGGGGGTCGGTGACGTAGATAGTCATCAAAAGGACAATGAGGCTGAACGCGATATTGAAGGCCAACAGGACATCCAGAAGCGCCGGGGGCATGGGGATGATCATCACCGAAATCATGCCGATGAGCGAGACGGCAAACAGGACATCTATATAACGGGAGATGCGTTCAAAAATATCGTTCACGCCTTACCTCCTGGCCGGGGCCAAGTTAGCATAATATACCCTAATTTTGACGAATAAGTCAAGGTAAAACAATTGTATCCACCCGTCTTGACCCCTCCGAGGAGACAGGAGACAGGAGACAGAATACAGGAGCTCGGTTGGCTTTTCTTCTGTCTCCTGTCTCCTGTCTCCTGTCTCCCGGAAGGGAGGGGTTCAGGAGGATTATTCGTCCCGCAAGCGGAAGACATAGGCCAGGACTTCGGCCACGGCTTTGTAGAGATCTTCGGGGATTTCGGCGCCGATTTCTACGGCCCGGAAAAGGGCCTGGGCCAGCGGCTTGTTTTCAACTAAAGGCACCCCGGCTTCCCGGGCGTATTCTTTGATTTTTTGGGCAATGAGGTTTCTGCCTTTGGCAACGATCCGGGGGGCCTGCATGGTTTCGATATCGTATTTGATGGCCACTGCATAGTGTGTAGGATTTGTGATAACCACATCGGCTTCGGGCACCTCGTCCATCATGCGCCTTCGGGCATTTTCCCGCTGGAGAGACCGGATGCGCATCCGAATTTGGGGGTCGCCTTCGGTTTGCTTGGTTTCTTCTTTGACTTCCTGTTTGGTCATTTTCAGGCCTTTCAGGTGTTCCCAGCGCTGGTAGGCGTAGTCCAGAATGGCCATCACCAGGAGCACCAAAGCCGTGTAGAGACCCACGCGAAAGACCTGATGGCCAATAAACCGAAACGTATCGCCCACGCCCGTGTCAATTAGCAAGACTATGCGGGGCATTTCCGGGGCGATCACCAGATAGCTGACAAAACCGACAATAGAGACTTTCAGAATCCCTTTGACCAGCTCGACCAACGATCTTTTGGAGAGGATGCGCTTGGAACCCTGTAAAGGGTCGATCCGATTGAACTTGAAGGTGAGTGCTTCTTCGTTGATCGAAAACCCGACCTGACCCAGCGAGATGGCCAGGGCGGCAACCCCAATAACCAGGAGAATGGGGCCGACGGCGCTGAGGAACACCCTTCCCCAGTCCAGCATATAAAGCCGGAGGCTAAGGGGGTTGATCACAAAGGTATGACTTTGCTTCAGGATCTGAACCGTGAAGCTGGCCAGGTCGTGAAAGAGCATATTGCCCAGAAAATATAGACCGATGAGTGAGGCCAGGAGCACAACGGCGGAGTTGAGTTCCTGGCTTTTGGCTATCTGACCCTTTTTTCGCGCCTCTTCGAGGCGTTTTGGGGTTGGGGCTTCGGTTTTTTCTTGATAGGATTCTTCGGCCATGGTTCAAGTTGGGGTTTCTTCTTTCCAACTCTCCAAGGAGGCAAACTCGAAATATTAGGGTCGATACATCTGCTGAAGGAGAATGCTTAAATTCGGCGCCAGTTGTCCGAAAAATTTGATCAGTACGGTCTGAAACAGGGGCAATGAAATGGCCAGCATGGCCATCCCGATGCCAATTTTCAACGGGAAGCCGACCACAAAGACGTTCATTTGGGGCACGGTGCGGGCCATGATGCCCAGGGCCAGCGAGGTCAAAAAAAGTGCTGTGATAATGGGGGCGGCCATCTGGATTGCCATTGCAAAGACCCCGGCGCTCATCGAAATGAGTCCGCGGGCGAGCATTTCGGTGAGCTGGATGCCCCCCAAAGGCACCATTTCAAAGCTTTTCGTCATTGCAAGCAAAATAATGTGGTGCCCGTCGATGATGAGAAAGGTGACCAGGGCGATCAGGTTTTTAAAAGTGCCGATGACCGAGACTTGTCCGCCCGACATGGGGTCGATGATGTTGACCACCCCAAAGCCGATGTCGATACCGATGACCTCGCCTGCAAACTGCACGGCGACAAAGGTGAGTCGGGAAACAAAGCCGAAGATCATGCCCAGGATGAGTTCTTTGACGGCCACAAAAAAGTAGGGCATCAGATCGGGTGTGAGGGCCAGTGTGACGGGCACGACCGGGTAGAGGACAATGGCCAGCACCAGGGCAAACCCGACTTTGGTCTGGCTGATGACCGTCCGGTGTCCGAAAATGGGGGCGACAGCCAGGATGCCGATCATGCGCACAAATAAGAGCAGGAAGATCTGGAATTCGGCGATTTTGAGGTCGAAAAATGTGGTGTTCATAGGCCTAGGCAGTAATAGACGGAATTTGCAGGAGCAAGGCCCGCATGAAATCCAGCATTTTCTGGACCATCCAGGGCAAGGCGATCATTAACGCGACAGAGACCACCAGGATTTTGGGAATAAACGTCAGGGTGACCTCGTGGATCTGGGTGACGGCCTGAAGGATACTGATGCTAAGTCCAACCACAAGACCGGAGATAAGCATCGGGGCCGAGATTAAAAGCATCAGGTAGATGGCTTGTTGCCCGAGGTGGACGACAAATTCAGGGGTCATAGCATTTGTTCCTGAAAAGCGTAACACAGGAGGAGTCCGCGCCTCCTGTGGACCAAGCGTACGCTTTTTGGTTGGTTATTTAAAGCTTGTCACAATAGACTGCACGATCAGATGCCAGCCGTCGACCAGGACAAAGAGCAGAATTTTAAAGGGGAGTGAAATCGTGACGGGCGGCAACATCATCATCCCCATCGAGAGCAGGGTGCTGGAGACGACCATATCGATGATGATGAACGGGATGAAGAGGACAAAGGCGATTTGAAAGGAAGTTTTGAGTTCGCTGATCACAAAGCTGGGGATCAGAACACGATTGGACAGTTCGTCCGTATTGGCCGGATGGGGTGACCGGGAAAGTTTGACAAAAAGGGCCAGGTCTTTTTTCCGTGTTTTTATGAGCATAAATTTCCGGATGGGGATCATACCGCGAACGAAGGCAACGGTAAGATCGATTATTAAGTACCGGTAGGGGACGATGGCTACGTCGTAAACGAGATCCCAAGTGGGGCCCATCA
>JAPUJS010000077.1 GCA_027296045.1 bacterium
AAATTATATGTGTGCCACCCTTTTGGGCACGACGGTGGTGGCCCTGCATCTGTGCGATTTGGGGGTGGCCCTGGATGTGTTGCAGTCTCTGGATTTTGTAGACGGCGAACAGCTCGGGTGCGCCGGGTTGTCTTTGGGAGGGCGGATGACGATGATGATTGCGGCCCTGGATGACCGGGTTAAAATTGCCGTGCCTTCGGGGTGTATGAATCTCTACCAGGAACGGTATCAGGCGTTGAAACAGTGCGGGGCCCAGTTGATCCCGGGGATTTTGCAATACGGAGACACACCGGAGATTTTTTCGCTGATTGCGCCCCGCCCCATGGTGATCGAGATCGGGACAAGAGATCCGCTCATTCCCCACGACTGGGCCGAACGCGGTCTGGAACGGATCCGGAGGGCGTATGCAGCGGCCGGTGTATTGGACCGGCTGGTTGTAGATCGGTTTGAAGGGGCGCATGAATTTCATATGACGGTTGCTGAAGATGTGCTGGGGGAATTTTTTCGGAAGGGACTTTAGGACTGGAGGCGTGTATGGCAGAACTGGATCCTATTCGGATCAGTTATGTGCAGGGGTTTTCGAAGCTGAGTTTGTGGTATGCAAGAAAGCGGATTCTGGAAGGGATGAGTGATTTTGAAGACGCGATCAATGTGCGGGTGAATCTGTATCGGAATACCACGCTTTATGACGGCAAAATACATCCGTCCACTGAGGATGTGGGGAACGAATGGGGCGAGATTTTGGGGCGTTTGAAAACGGTGTTTGACAAACACATAGAAGAAGACGATAGCACATTGCTCGAAGAGGAAGGTCTGGCGGTGTTGTGGCCCTATATGGAGTCCCGGTGTCAAAAGAGAGATCGGCTGGATATTGATTTTCACAAGCAGCCTTATGAGAGCTGGACGTGCGATTACAAGAAGGGAGATCGGTTGAGCATTCATATTGCCAATGTGTATAAACCCGAATCCCCCCTGGTGGAGAAAAAGGATTGGTTTGCAGCCGCTCTCATTCGGATGTTGAAAGACTCTCAGGTGCGGCGGCCGGAGATTAAGATGGTGCAGTGCGGGACCTGGTTGAATTCGATGCCGCCATTTCAGAGTCTATTTCCAGAGGCCTGGATGGAGGATGCGATTGCGGGACGGGAAGTGCGGTATATGATGGGTCACTGGGGCCAGTTTGAAAATCGGCGGGGAGATTTCCATGCTCCAAACGGAGCGCGGTTTCGGAAAACGGGTGAGTTTCCCTACACCAGTTTGGTGTGTTATTGTGATATTGAGGATGTATTAAATCATCTGGAGACGGAGTTTCCAGAGGCCGTGGCACATAACGAAGCAATGGGATATGTGCCTGGTGCGTAAAGAAGGTGAGGTGTTGTATGGCAGGACGAGATCTGGAAGCGGCTCTAAATCGTGCGATTGCAGAGTATATGGATACACATTCGAGGTCCCGGGAGATGTTCGAGCGGGCAAAGAGTGTGTTGCCGGGAGGGAACACGCGGACGGGGGTCTACTTCGATCCTTTTCCGCTGTATGCAGATTTTGGACAGGGGGTGTATTTGCACGATCTGGACGGAAATAAATTGCTGGATTTTGTGAATAACAATACGGCGTTGATGCTCGGACACGCACATCCGGATGTGGTTCGGGCGTTGCAGGATCAGATTGCCGGGGGTACGGCTTTTTCCAGGCCCACGCCCCTGGAAGTGGAAATGGCAGAGCTGTTGCAGGAGCGGGTGCCGTCGATGGAGCGGATGCGGTTTTGCAGTTCGGGAACCGAAGCGGTGTTGAACGCGTTGCGGGTGGCCCGGGCATTTACGGGCAAGGGCAAGGTGGCCAAGTTTGAGGGCGCTTATCACGGGGTGGAAGCGCATGCGATGATTAGCTATATGCCGCCCCTGGGTCCGGAGTTGGGCCCAGAAGATCGTCCCCATTCGGTGGTCTCTTCGGCCGGGTTGCCGCCGAGCACGGCAGACGAGGTGGTGGTGTTGCCGTTTAACGATGGGCAAGCATGTCGGGCGCTGATTGAAGAAAATGCCGACGATCTGGCGGCGGTGATTGTAGATCCACTGATGACGGCATCGGGGTTGACCTTGCCGGAGGACGGATTTTTGAATCGGTTGCGGGAGATGACGGAGCAGCATGGGGTGTTGTTGGTTTTCGACGAGATTGTCAGTTTTCGGGCTGCTCGTGGGGGCACACAGGAACGATACGGTGTTCGACCCGATCTGACATGTATGGGCAAGGTGGTGGCGGGGGGCACGCCCGGGGCGGTGATGGGGGGGCGAGCGGATGTGCTGGCGGCCTATGATCCCACGGTGGGGGCGAAGATCCAGCAGTCGGGGACGTACAATGGCAATCCGCTTGCCATGGTGGCCGGGATGGTGACGCTTCGCAAATTGACGCCGGAGGTTTATGAGGCACTTGCAGATCGGACCTCGCGGTTGGGCACGGCGTTGACCGAGGCGTTTGCACAGGCCGGAGTGACGGCATGTGTTGTCACGGTTGGGTCGCTGTTCCGGGTCTATTTTTTGCCAGACCCACCCCGAAATTATCGCGAATCGGCCCGCGACGATGGGGCGATGCACAAGTGGCTGTTTTTTTCTTTGCTGAACTCGGGGATTTACTGGAAGGTGGGCGGGAATGTGTCGGTGCCGATGACAGATGAACATACCGATACACTGGTGGCGGGTGTGAAGGAGGCGTTGAAAACACTGTGAGCTTTGCTGATCAAAATCGGTAAACGATTTTGTCTATTCCGGGCGTGATCTTTCAGGGCATCTAATCCCAGGCCCTCTCCCTGTCTCGCTCCGCTCGACGGTCCCTCTCCCGCCTGCGGGAGAGAGGGCGGCGGGTCGGTAGCTGGCGTAGCGACAGGTGGGGTGGGTGTGAGGGTTGCCGTTCAGGCGCCCTCAGACGGGGTGAGGGCCTATGCCACCATTGCTGATTTCTCTCGTTAGGGGAAAACATGGACCGCGCATTTGAATATATCGAGGCCAACCGGGAACGGTTCCTGGAAGAGCTGAAGGGTTTTGTGCGTCAGCCCAGCATCAGTGCCACGGGTGAAGGGGTGGAAGCGTGCGCCCGGCTTTTAAAGCAGTTGATGGAAAATGTGGGTGTGGAAACGCGGGTGATTGAAGGCTATGGCCATCCCGTGCTCTACGGGGAAATGACCGCGCCAGATGCGGAGCGCACCGTGCTGGTCTACGGACATTATGACGTGCAACCGCCTGACCCGCTTTCCGAATGGGTGTCGCCGCCATTTGAACCGGTGGTGCGAAATGGAAAATTATACGGGCGTGGAACGGGCGATAACAAGGGGCAGTTGTTTGCCCAGTTGAAAGGGGTGGAGTCGGTGGTGCAGGCACTGGGACAGGTTCCGGTGAATGTGAAGTTTTATTTTGAGGGCGAAGAAGAGGTGGGCAGCCGCCATGTGGGGGCCTTTGTGCGCGACCACAAGGAGATGCTCTCCTGCGATCTGGTCTATTGCTCGGACGGGCACCAGATGTTTGGAGAGCAGATGGAAGTGGTGTTTGGGGTGCGCGGGATGCTGTATGTAGAGATGGAGGCGAAGGGGCCCAACCGGGATTTGCATTCGGGCAATTACGGAGGCTGGGCCGACAGCCCGGCCGAGCGGCTGGGCCGGTTGATTGGAAAACTGAAAGATGAACAGAATCGGGTGCTGATTCCGGGTTTTTATAAGGGCGTGCCCGAGCCGTCGTCGGCCGATCTGGAAGCGATTTCGCAATTGCCGCTTAGCGAAGCCCAGGTCGTGGCCGATCTGGGGATTGAGGCGATTGCCGGAGATCCCGAAGTGCCGTTTATACACAAGCGCATGTTTGAGCCCACCCTGAATGTGAACGGGTTTCGAGGCGGGTACACGGGCGAGGGGATGAAGACGATTATTCCGGCTTCGGCCACGATGAAGATTGATATGCGGCTGGTGGTCCCGCAGTCGCCCGATGATTTGTTTGAGAAACTGAAAGCTTATCTGGATGCGATTGGATATGGGGATTTAGAGGTGCGGAAGCTGGGGCAAATGACGCCCTGGCGGACCGGGCTGGACGACCCGATGGCGGATCGGGTTTGTAGCGCGGTGGAACAGGGCTTTGGGGCTGCTCCCTACCGCGTGCCGAGTTTGGGCGGGAGTTTGCCGCTGGCGGCGTTTACGCAGATTCCGGGAGCGACGGTGATTCTGGTGCCCTATGGACAGCACGATGAGAACAACCATTCGCCCAACGAGTGTTTTGCAGTGGATCATTTTTTCAAGGGGGCGCGGACGATGGCGGCTTTGTTGGGAGAGATGGCCTAGGAACGGGTGTTTTTAAAAAATGGCCCTCTGCGATCCAGCATCCGTCCTTAGGGTTTGCCGTTGACTTCGAGCAGGTGGATGAGATAGATGCAAATAGGGTTCAAAAAGTTGCTTGTCTCATAAAAACAACAGGGTTCTCCGAATTTTACGGGTGATCTATTTGTGGGCTTGTGCTGCTTTAATTAGTTGTTTATTATTTGTTTGTATTTGCGATAGTACTGGGCGGTGGATTTGGTACGTGTTTTGCGAATCAACCTTCTGAGTAGGTCCATGAGACACGACGGCTCTCGAAGCGGGAGGTTTTGATGATGTTTAAAGCGATTTGGATGGTGCTCGCTCTTTCTCTGCCTGCGATGGGACAGGAAGATCCCGCATCGTTTTCGGTTCGCGCCGAACCCGTAGAAGTGCGGGTGGGAGAGACCGTGACGGTGTGGATCGATGTGACGTTGAATGCCGATTGGCATATCTATTCGGCCACGACGCCTCCGGGGGGTCCTTATCCGACGGAGATCGTGCTGGCGAAAGAAGATGGATTTCAACAGGT
>JAPUJS010000078.1 GCA_027296045.1 bacterium
CCGCATCATTGTCGAATCTGGTCTGGTCTTCTTGCGCGGTACCCTTACCGCTCAAGCCTTTGTCTGGCATGTCCTCGGCGTTACCGGGATGGGCCCTTTGGGCGCCACCGCCCTGGGATTGACCTACACCTTTTTTTGCGACGCCAAAACCTTTGGCATCACCGCCCTTGCCCACGTGCCTCGCCTCAGCCTGGCCATGGAATCTAAAAAAAGACGGGCACTCGTGCCCGTGGTGCTCCTGGGTTGCCTTCTGGGCGCCACCACCGTAATTGGATTCACACTCTACCAAGGATATCATGTAGTAGGGAGCTACAATTTTGGTGTGGTCAGTTTCAACGGCAGCAGCGACAGTGCCGTTGGCATCTGGACGCATACATCCAACCGAATCGGCGGCAATGTCCTGGGCACCGATTGGAGGCGTATCCGTTTTTTAGGCATCGGAGCCATTTTCACCACCCTCCTGTTCTACATACGATACCGTTTCCCCGGCTTCCCAATCCACCCGATCGGATTTACCATTTCGTCCTCCTCTCCCCTGCGAAGCAGCGCTTCCTCTATTTTTATGACCTGGCTGATTAAAACCGTCATTCTGAAGCTGGGCGGTTTAGAACTCTATCGTAAAATCGCCCCCTTTTTTCTGGGCCTGATGGCCGGTCAACTGGCCGGCCTTGCCCTCGGCCTGATTGTCGACATTATCTGGTTTCCAGGACAGGGACATCAACTCAACCGGTGGTAGAAGGAATATTTCATGACCATTACAGATACAGTCGCACACATGGGGAGAAAACCGCTTTCAAAAAGAACCAAACCGATCCCCCCATTACTCCTTCTCCCGCCACAGGAGAGGGACGTCGGGCTCCGCCCGACAGGGAGAGGGTTCTTCCGCCCATGACCTTCGACATCCTCATTCAAAATAGCACCGTCGTAGACGGCACGGGTAAAAAACCCGCCTTCAAAGCCGATGTCGCCATCACAGATGATCGGATCGCCGCAATCGGCGATCTATCAGATGCACAGGCAGACCTCACCATAGACGCAACCGGTCACATCGTTTGTCCCGGCTTCATCGACGTCCATGTCCACGGCGAAATCGCTCTGCTCACCGGACAGCACCGCTATGGCGAAGTAAGCCAGGGCATTACAACATTGCTCACCGCCCCCGATGGTTTCGGATGGACCTGCCTGTCGCCCGAACAAACCCGCGAACTCTGGGCCTATACGCGCTTCTCCATCGGCCAGGTCGATCTCCCGCTTGGATGGCCGACCATCGAAGATTATCTGTCGCTTTTTCCGGACAACAGCCCCGCCAACATCTACCCTCAGGTCCCCCATTGCGCCGTCCGACTGAAGGTGATGGGGTGGGATGCGCGTGTGGCCACCGATGACGAACTGGCACAAATGGGCCGCCTGACCCGCGACTGGATGGAAGCCGGTGCCGGGGTTCTCAACCTGGGCCTGGACTATCAACCCAGTGCGAACGCCGATTTTCGAGAACTCGTTGCCCTGTGCAAAATTGCCGCCGAATACGGCGGGATTTATGCCGCCCACGCCCGCTACCACACCCTCGGGCGCAAAGCCGCCTGGGAAGAAACCATCCATCTATCCAGAGAAGCAAACATCCCGGTCCACATCTCGCACGAACGTGTGGACGAAGAAGCCGCCGAACTTTTGGACCGCATCGACCGGGAAGACATCGACCTCACCTTTGAATCCTACCTGTATAAAGCCGGCATGACCCACATGTACATGATGCTCCCCATGGAATATCAATCCGGCAGCCCCGACGAAGTGAACAAACGACTTCAAGATCCCACCATTCGCTCCAGATCCCTCACCGAACTCCAGAAATGGCTCGGCCGCGGCGACCAGATCGTGGGATATACTCGTTCGGGCCGCTTTATCGGCCAAACCCTCACGGAAGCCGCCGAAGAAACAGGCCAATCCATTGCAGAATTTGCCTATGACATACTCCTAAAAGAACAGGAACACCAGGTATTTGTATTCCCCTGGCAGGTGGACCCCGAAATTGCAGAGACAACTGTCAGGCGAACCGTGACACACCCTCGAATGATGATCGCCAGCGACGGCGTCTTCAACATCCCGCATCCCCATCCGAGGGGATTTGGCTGCTTCGCCCGCGTGCTCGGCCACTTTGTTCGGGAACATCAGCTCATCTCGCTGGAAGAAGCCATTTACAAAATGAGCGGTTTCCCCGCCCGGCGATTCGACATTCCAGACCGGGGGGAACTCTCCGAAGGCAAGGTCGCAGATATCGTCCTCTTTGATCCGGAAACCGTTGCTGCACAATCTACCTTTGAAAACCCCATTCAAGCCCCGGTTGGGATTCCCTGGGTCTTGGTAAACGGTACACCGGTTATCGAAAACGGGGAACCGACGGGCCACCTGCCCGGCAGCGTCATTCGACACCGGAAATAGTCATGGCAATCCAACTGGACATCGTGGAAACACCCGACAAAGTTGCTCAAAAAGCCGCCTCCATCGTTGCGAATCTTATCCAGGCCAAACCCAATGCAGTACTCGGCCTGGCCACAGGTTCTACTCCGGTCCCGACCTACAAACGTTTGGTGCAGATGCACCGCAAAAACGGCCTCTCCTTCGCACACATTACCACCTTCAACCTGGATGAATACGTCGGCTTGCCGGAATCCCATGAACAAAGTTATCGATTTTTCATGCACCAGAATTTCTTCCAACACATCGATATTCCTCCCGAACAAACCCATATACCAAACGGCCTGGCGCCCGACCCCGACCAGGAATGCGAGGCATTTGAATCCAAAATCCAATCCGCAGGCGGCGTGGACCTCTGGCTGTTGGGCATTGGCCACAACGGCCATATTGCGTTTAATGAACCGGGTAGTTCATCGGATAGCCGAACCCGTCTCATCAGCATCGCCCCCGAAACCATCACGGCAAACAGCCGATTTTTCGACCATCCCAGTCAGGTCCCGCGTCAGGCCCTGACCGTTGGCGTCGCCACCATCCTGGAAGCGGGGAAAATCCTCCTCCTGGCAACCGGTAAGGATAAAGCACTTGCCGTCTCCAAAGCGATGAACGGTCCTGTTTCTCCCAACTGGCCAGCCAGCGCCCTCCAGCATCACCCGGACTGCACCTTTATCCTGGATCAAGAGGCGGCAAGCTTGATGACGTTTACCCATTCAACGCGATGAATCCGACCCTGCCTATGCAAATCCTCGTGCTCAACTGTGGCAGTTCATCGGTCAAATACCAGCTTTACAATATGGCGGATGAAACCGTCCTGTGTGGAGGCGTGGTTGAAAAAATCGGCCAACCCGATGCAACCTGCACCCACATCTGGGGTGCGCAATCCCTGTCTGAACCCGTTCAAGCCAATGACCACACCCGGGCATTGGCTCAAATACGGGACTTGCTTTTAAACCCGAACCGGGGCGGCGTTCAACACGCCGACGACATCGCCGCCGTGGGCCACCGGGTCGTCCACGGCGGAGAAACCTTCGTATCGGCAACCCGGATCACAACCGGAGTCGAACGACAAATCGCGGCCTATAACGCCCTCGCCCCCTTGCACAACCCTCCCAATCTGACAGGCATTCAGGCCGCCCGGCAGTGCTTCCCAAACGCCATTCAGGTGGCCGTGTTCGACACCGCCTTTCACCAAACCCTGCCCGAACACGCCTTCCTCTACCCCATTCCCTATGCCCTCTATGAAAAAGACCGTATTCGCAAATACGGCTTCCACGGAACGTCTCACCGCTACGTCTCACACCGGGCTGCCGAACTGCTGGAGAAATCTCCCGACACATTCACCGGCATCACCTGCCACCTGGGAAACGGCTGTTCGATCACCGCCATCCAGAACGGCCAATCCGTTGACACCTCCATGGGCTTCACCCCCCTCGAAGGCGTACCTATGGGTACACGCTCGGGCGATGTCGACCCTGCCCTGATCCTTTACCTGGCTGACCAAAAAGGGCTCACCATCGCAGAAATCGGCCACCTCCTCAACCGGGAAAGCGGTCTCCTGGGCCTATCGGGCATCTCCAATGATCTGCGTGAACTCGAAAGCACCACAGACCCAAGAGCCCAACTTGCCCAGACCGTTTTCGCCTACCGCATCCGAAAATACATTGGCGCCTACCTGTCGATCCTTCCTCCAATCGACGCACTGGTCTTCACCGGCGGGATTGGAGAAAACAGCGCATCTATGCGGGCACACATCCTGCAAGACCTGAATCATCTTGGCATTGTTCTGGACCCAGAACGAAACCGGCAGCTCGATGGGGAAGGGGAAATTTCCACACCCAACGCGCCCATTCGAATCCTGGTCATTCCCACCGACGAAGAACGACTGATTGCCAGAGAAACGCTTTCTGCCGTCAAAGAACAGAACGATTGATCTTTAATCGAAAGGATCTATCAGATCCAGACTCTGGCAATGGGCAAAGACCTGGGCGACGAAGATCAAACCGCCACCGTCTGCATTCATCCCCGTCCACAGGACGGGGCATTCTGCGAGACTTTCGTAAAGCACGATCAATCCTAAGAGTACTAAAATGATGACCGCAAAAGAAATATTTCCTATCATTCCATCCATAATAAACATCCTTTGTTTGAAAGGTATTTCTTCCGTTAAGCCATCTAACTATTAATTATACAGACCTGTCTCCTC
The DNA here is from genome assembly GCA_027296045.1 of bacterium. Taxonomy (GTDB): domain Bacteria; phylum Latescibacterota; class UBA2968; order UBA2968; family UBA2968; genus JAPUJS01. The sequence goes on from JAPUJS010000078.1 coordinate 4,673, forward strand.
TCTACAAAATCCTACCCGGAAATTACGGGCTTTGGGAAATTATAGGACGACGCCTTCGTTTCTAATCACTCAAGCCCTTCCGGCAGGACACATCCCATGGTGGAGCAGTTGTGCTCGATCGTATCGTCGTACCCAAGTTCGATCAGCTTGCGGATCCTATCCCGCTTGAAATCGAGGAACCCGACATAGCCGCCGAGTTCTCTCCGAGGATAATAGTTGTGAAGTGTGATTCTTCGATCTAATCCTTCCTCCTGGTGCGTTCCTCCCTCGAACGCGAGCACACGATTGAGCAGGTACTGCGCTTCGGAGTCGGACAGCTTGCGCGAGCGAAATAGCTTCTCCAGGTAGTCTTTGAACAGACTCAAGTTCTCCTCGTCCCCGATCCTGGTTGTAACTCGACGAGCCCATATGGTGAGAAACACCCGATACATCGTGTCCAGTGTGCCAAACCGCTTCCCGGATGTTTGCTGGATATCGGGGTCGGGGTCAACGTAGATCAAGTGCAGCGTATCAGCGCCGGCCTCAACCGCCGGGGTCGGCCACGCGTATCCCAAAACAGCGGCATCCGCATAACGCTGGGTGTCCATCTCAACGTGTGGGAAAAACCCGGGCAGAGCGCCCGAGGCCTGAATGCACAGAGGTCCGAAATCATCGGTCATGTCTTGGTTGGAAAAGACCTCCAGTTTCCCCGTGTCCCAGTTGGTCGCATCGATCCTCAGCGCTCTCCCCGAACGACAAATATTCTCAAAGCGAATGTATTTTTTGATCACATCCAAGTAGGGTTCAGCCGAAAAAAACATGCTGAGGTCCAGAAGGTCTAGGAAGCGATGCGTCAATGACCTGCGCGAAGTGGCAAATTGCACCAGGCCCTTGAACCCTTCCCGGGCAAAGAAAGCGCTGTCCTCGACCAGATGGACAAAGGGCTCGAGCGGGTTGGAGATATAGTACCGGGGATCGAGGAACTTGAACGGGTTTCCCCTGATCCTCAAGGC
>JAPUJS010000079.1 GCA_027296045.1 bacterium
AAAGCGTAGATGACTTTCTCCCGTTCGCAAAGGGCATGGAATAAATCGGCATTTTCGGGGGCAAGGAGCAGGGCGTTGTTTTCCTGATATTCGGCACCCCAGATTTCCAGGACAGAGAGGGTTTTGTCGCCAACCGGGACGGCTCGGATATGGATGCGGGCGCCTTCGGGTTCGACCAGTTCCTTTAAGACATTGCAATTTCCACCCGCGCCCTGATCGTGGATGCTGACGATGGGATTTTTTTCACCCAGTTCGATACAGGCGCGAATGACCCGATTCATTTTCTGTTCCATTTCGGCATCGCCCCGCTGGACGGCATTGAAGTCGAGTTCGGCTTCGTTTTCGCCCTGGACCATGCTGGATGCGGCGCCTCCACCCATGCCGATGCGATAGGCAGGCCCGCCAAGTTTTACCAGGAGCATGGATTTTTGGGGCGCCCCTTTTTGTGCGTGCCGGGCGTCCATTTGACCGATTCCGCCGCTAAACATGATGGGCTTGATCCATTCTCGCCGTTCGCCGTTGGGAAGGCGCAGGCCAAACGATCGGGTATATCCCTGAATCATGGGTTCCCCAAATTTGTTCCCATAATCGGAAGCGCCGTTGCTGGCTTCAATCTCAATTTGAAGGGCACTGGCCAGGTTTTCCGGATAGGCAAAGTCGGGGTCTTCCCAGGGAAGTTTATACCCGGGGATGTAGAGATTCCCGACACAGTAGGCTGCTGTTCCGGCCACCACCAGGGCACCCCGGCCTGTGGCCTGGACGTCGCGGATGCGGCCTCCGGTGCCGGTTTCGGCACCGGGGAAGGGGGCAACGCCGGATGGGAAGTTGTGGGTTTCGGCAGTGAAGAGGATATCATAATCCCGATCGGAAAATACAAATGGGCCGGGTTCCCCTGGTTTTTGGGGAAGGATGGTCTGGATGGGGTAGCCCCGAATGGCGCTGGAGTTGTCTTTGAAGGCGATGGTGCTGTTGTTGGGGTTGGCCTGGAGGGTGCTCTGGACCATGGCGATGAGGTGTTCGGGCATTTCTTCGCCGTCGATGATCAGGCGACCTTTGAAAAACCAGTGTCGGCAGTGTTCGCTGTTGGACTGAGCGATGTCGAAGCATTCGACATTGGTGGGGTTGCGACGGATGTGGTCGAGGAACAGGTCGGTATAATAGTTCAGGTCCCAGTCGTCGAAGGCCAATCCCATCTCTTTGTTGATTTTTTCGAGTGCGGCCCTTCCCTCTTCGATTAGCGGGATTTCAAAGACGGGTTCGGGGGTGATGCCACTTTCGAAAGTGTTGAGTGGCTCGGGGTAGGGACATTCGGTCATGCGGTCGTGGACTAGGGCGAGAAAAGCATTCTGCTGATCTTTATCCAGATCGGCTTTGAGCAGAAACCTTCTGGAGCGCTCGATGCGCTGGATTTTGGTAAGACCACAGGTATGACACACGGCCGTTGCGTTGGTGGACCACGCGGTTGTAAAGGTCATCCGAGGGCCGACTTCCAGAAGGGTGCCACTGTTATTCAAAAAGGAAGTGTCTCCGAAGTGATCTTCCTCATAGGTCTCCCTCAAAAGCCAGACGAGGAGGTTTTGCTCATCGGGTGTGAGGTCCGTTTCGGCCTGAATATTGAAACAGTGTTCGGTTTCAACCGCCTGGATGTTGGGTGAGATTTGTGCTTGCGCATGTTGGAGCAGGGTGTGCTGGTGGGCGGGGGAAAGACCGGGTGTGCGATAGAGATGGAGCAGATTCATGGTGTTCCTTATTAGCGGACCCAACCTCTGGGCGCCTTTTGGAAAGGGAAGGAGACCCAGCGTGAAAGATCAGGCGAATTTTAGGGTGCGTTCAATTTTCGGTATTGGAACTCTCGTTAATCTAAGCCGTTCTCACGGAGAATGAAGCGCACAACACTGTCGGCTGTATTGGGGCCGATGATTTGGGCGGACAGGGATTTGAGTTCGGGAATGGCATTTTCGACGGCGATGGCCCTGGGGACAAGCTCGAACATTGGCAGGTCATTTAAGTTGTCGCCAAAAACGGTTACGTCTTCGAGAGCAAAATCAAAATGCTGCAAAAAAGCCTGGATGCCCCGGGCTTTGGTCCCGTTTTTGTCGTGGATACAGAGCCAATACCATTCGGGCGAGTAGGCATTTTCGAAAAAGTAGATTTCTATCTGGGACCCGAACTGGTTGTTTAAATTGCGCTCCAGCACCTGCAACTGGGGCAGTTTGTGAATGGTTGTAAATGCAATGACCCGCTCGGAAAGGGCGTTTTCAAGGTTGTTGACTTGCTGGAGCCGATGATCCTGTGCCCGGATGCGATCTTGAACGTACCAGTCCATTCCTTCATTTTCGGTGTGACTGTAGTTGAGGCATTCTTTGATACCATTGAATGTGGTGATGAAGGGGAGCAGGTTGTGCGAGCGGATGCATTCGAAAATGCCGGATGTAATGGTATCGGGAATGGTGTTTAGAATGAGATGTTTGTGGGTGTGAAAATCGGAAATATACGTGCCGTTGACACAGATTGCCGGGAGGCGAAAGGGAACGCCCTGCAGGATCTGGCTGGCTGAGACAACACTACGGGCGGTGGCAAATGTGATCTGGACATCCGCTTCGATCAAACGGGTGAGTTGCTGCCGGGCAAAGGGGGAAAGGGTTGCGTCGTTTTGAAGCAGGGTGCCATCCAAGTCGGAGATATACAGTTGGGCCATAGGTTGTCAGGATAGGAGGAGGGTTTTTAGCTCTTCGACATAGTAATGGTATGATATTGGCTCATGAAGCAGATGATGGGAGATGACGGATAAGGTTTGCTGCCAGGCCCGTGTAGGAGCCGGGAGTCAGGTTCAGGAGATTTTGTCGGTCCGTTTCGGGGATATCCAGGCTTTTTACGAATGTTTTCAGATCTTGCTCGGTGATGTTTTCGCCCCGGGTCAGGGCTTTGAGTTGCTCGTAGGGATTTTCCTGGGCAGATTTGCGCATCACGGTTTGTACTGCTTCTCCGAGTACCTCCCATGCCCGGTCCAGGTCCGATGATATGGCTTCTGGCTGGATCTCCAGTTTGTGCAAGCCTTTTAAGGCAGACTGGAGGGCAACCACCGAATGGCCCAGGGCAGGTCCGATGTTGCGAAGAGCAGCCGAATCGGAGAGGTCACGCTGGAGCCGAGAGATGGGAAGCTTGGCTGCCAGATGTTCGAGGAGGGCATTGGAGACACCCAGGTTGGCCTCGGCATTTTCGAAATCGATGGGGTTGACTTTGTGCGGCATGGTAGAGGATCCAACTTCGTGCGCCACGGGTTTGGAGCGAAAATAGCCGAGGGAGATATAAGCCCACACATCCCTGCAAAAGTCCAGCAGGATGGTGTTGAAGCGGGCAATATTATGAAACAGCTCGGCAATATAGTCGTGGGATTCGATCTGGGTGGTGAGTGGGGAAAATGTCAGGCCCAGGCGGGAGACAAACTGCTCGGCAAGACGTTCCCAGGGGAGATCGGGATAGGAAACAAGATGTGCGTTGTAGTTTCCGGTTGCGCCGTTGAATTTACCCAGGTATTCCACCTCGCGCAACCGAGAAATCTGGCGGTCCCAGCGATAGGCAAACACGGCCAATTCTTTTCCAAGCGTGGTCGGGGTGGCAGGTTGGCCGTGGGTGTGGGCAAGCATCGGAAGGCTTGCAGTTTGTTGGTCAAATGTGTCAACCGAGTCGATCAGGTTTTGTGCAAGCGGGAGCCAGACTCGTTCCAAACTGTGTTTGAGCATGAGGGCATGGGAGAGATTGTTGATGTCTTCGGAAGTGCAGCAGAAGTGGACCGATTCACGCACATCGCAGAGGGAGGTGCCGGATAGGCGATTTTTGAGATAGTATTCAACGGCTTTGACGTCGTGGTTGATGGTTTTTTCGATCCCTTCGACTTGCTCCGCCTCTGTTTCGTCGAAGTGTTGAATCCACGACTGGAGGAGTGTATGCTCTTTGTCTGTAAAGGGGCGAAGGTGATCGATTTTAGGGTGCTCGGAAAGGAAACAGAGCCATTCTATTTCGACCTGGACGCGATAGCGAATGAGGGCATACTGGGAGGCATATTGGGTTAACGCACTGGTTTGTGCAGCATAGCGGTGGTCGAGGGGGGAGAGCATACGGAGGGTTGACATTGGGAAGCTCCTGGAAGAAGTGGGTTGCCTGGGTTTCAAAAATGTATTCGATTTTTAATATTTTTCAAATTTATAATTTTGATTATTTCAATAAATTTATTTAATGTTTCTTTCCTTTGGAAAGTTTGTCCGGCAAGATTGTGTTGTGGCTTTCGCTGGGCCTTCATGAGGACTCTGGGAATTACGGCTGCAATATTGACGGGGGTACTGGCCTATAAGGTTCTCCACGAGGTCCAAGAACGGTTTGTTCAGGCCAACGATTTGAGAATGCGGTTTATCTCGACAAAAACGGAATACAAAAGGAAGGTCTTTGAGAAGGCGGATATTTTCGCGAAGGCGGAAAGTGGGGAGGTCCGATTCGAAAAATTGGATGCCTAGATTTCACGCACAGAAAAAGGACGGTTTTAAAACCGTCCTTTTTTCTTGACAAGCACCGCTTATCCTTACTATCTTCTTGAACACGTATCCGGTGATACCGGACACAGCCTTCGAAGGCATATCCTGGGAGGGAACCTTCGGAGGTTTTTTTTGTCTGCTCAAAATCCTGCGCCTGTATCAAATTCCTTGTTGTGGACCGACTGGTATTCCTGCCTCAGGCGGGCGAGTTTTTCACTGGGCAGGAGGAGGCGTCGGTTCTGGCTGCGGGCGTTTTCGACGAGTTGCTGGTGGAGTTCTCGGAAACGGGTGTAGCCGTTGGTGATGTTTTCAGGGGTAATGATGCCATCTGCGTCTATGTCAAAAAGGGCATCTACAATCAGTGTCAGGATCTGCTGTTCGATGGGATCATAGGTGCGTTGCAACAAGGCGAGTTGGTCGTTCATGTCTTGCAGGCGATAGCCACCCAAGTCGGTATAGCTGGTTGTGGCGCTATAGATCAGGCCGAGGCGGCTGCGGACTCTCTCCACGGATTCTCGTTCGGACAGTTGACGCCCGTTGCTGATCATGGGGCGAAAGACGTATTTCAAGTCGAGGCCCAGGACAATATTGGAAGGAAGGGACCCGTCGTCGAATGCTTCTTTTTTTTTGACAGCGGTTTGTCCGGTAGCGCCCAGGTCGTCGAGGATGGATTGAAAATCGACATTTTTGATGAAGACGCTAACGGCGCGTTCGATTTGTATCTGGTATTGGGAAAGCATCTCTTCTGCCACATTGTGCAGATTGATTCTGCGGCTGTCGAGGAAATAGTAATCTTTATTGTCCATCCCGTTCATGTCGATATCGACAAATTCCATGAAATCTTTTTTCCAGTAATTGGGCTCGTCTTTGATCCTCAGGCTATCCGGGTTGTCGGGGATTCGGTAGCGGCGAATACTGAACCAGTCGCCTTCGTCGATCAGTCGGTTGCCGTTGTCAAAATATCGAAGCTGGTAGCCCACAATGCCCACATCGATGTCATCGGAGACAAATGTACTGCCTTCTTTCAGATTTTTTTCCATCAAGAAGAGGGCGATCTGAGCGAGGGTGTCGTCGGGGCTTCCCCCCGAATAGGTGAAGTTGCCCTTGTCATCGATTTCTGCACCTGTGCGTGGCACTAAAATGGAGCACAGGAAAAGAAGCAGAAGGGGCAGAACAGGAAGCTGTTTCATTGTGTTCTCCGTGCCTCAATCGGGGTGTTCGTCCGGGTCGCCATATTCCAGAGGGGTATCGTCTTCGGGGTATTCAAAGACCCATCCGCAGTCGCAGATTGGCGTATCGTCTTCTCGTTTTTGGCTACAGTCTGGACATCGTTCTACGGTGGGGGCAAAGACCTTGTAGAGCAGGACCAGGAGCAGGGCACCGGTGATTAAGAGGGTTGGTAGCATTGGGCAGGGGGTTAAATGTCAACAGGCGGGGAAACCTCCCCGCCTGTTGACAAGCACATGTTAATCATCGCCCCCCGGATCATCCGACCCTTTGGGGCTGTCTCCCGTAGCCAGGCCCGCATCGTCCATCCAGCGGTTGATGCGATCCTGAAGCGATTGGGCTTTCTGCTCAAACTGGTTGAGTTCCTGTACCAGATCCTCATAGTCCAGTTTGACTGTACCAGACTCCTTCCAACTCATAGAAATCCTTTCTATTGGGGGAAGAGGAGAGGGGGAGGAGTCACTTCGTGTTGGGAAAAGAAATATAGGATAAGCTTCTGGGGCGGTCAAGGGGAAAAGTGCAAAGTATCGAAAAGAAAAGGGGCGGGCTATTTGAGGGGTGTTGTGTTTATAAAATACTATTTATTAGTATGTTGTCAATGTCTTGTTTTGTCGGAATGGCCGGTTGTGCGCCCTGTTTTGTGACGGTAAGCGCACCTGCACCGTTGGCAAATTTCACGGCGTCTTCCAGCGATTGTCCAGCACTTAAAGCACTGGCAAGGGCCCCGTTGAAAGCATCGCCGGCTGCTGTGGTGTCTTTTACGGTGGCAGATGGGGCAGGGATATGGGTGGGTTTGCCGTCTGCGACCAAAAATGCCCCCCGGGATCCCAGGGTAATGAGAATGGTTTTCACCCCTTGCTCCAGAAGAGATCGGGCAGCCTGGTAGGCTTTGTCCTCGGTGTCGGGCAAAATCCCTGTCAGAATTTCGGTTTCCGTTTCGTTGGGTGTAATGATGTCGAGGTTCGAGAGCAGATTTGCGGAAAGTGGGCAGGCGGGGGCAGGGTTGAGGATGACGGGCACGTGGTGTTCAACGGCCAGTAAGGTGGCGTATTCGACGGTATCCAGTGGGGTTTCGAGTTGGAGCAGGCACAGGTCGGCTCGCTCGAATGCCGGTGCTGCAGCGTCGATTTGAACAGGCGAGAGGGCGGCATTGGCACCCGAGGCAACCACAATGCTGTTTTCTCCCTGGCCGTCGACCAGAATAAAAGCGACCCCCGATGGGAGCTCGGGGTCGGCAAGGACATAGGTTGTGTCGATGCCTTCTTTTTGAAAACCGGCCATGGCGGTTTTGCCGAAATCATCCTGACCCACCCGGGCGATCAGGGTGACGTGGGCACCGGATCGTGCGGCTGCGACGGCCTGGTTGGCCCCTTTTCCTCCCGGAGCGGTAAAGAACGCGGCCCCCAGGAGGGTTTCGCCGGGTTTGGGAAGGCGATTGGTGCTTATAACAAGATCTGTGTTGGAACTGCCAATCACCAGGACTTCGGGCATGGGGCAACCTTTTTGATTCCTGATCGCTTATTGGAGGGCAGGTTTTTGTGCCACATAGAATTTGAAATCGGCGTCAAAATCTGTGTACCAACTGGGAGATTTTCCGGATTCCAAACGCTGTCTGCTGTTGTAGTAGACCAGCTCGAACCCGGTCTGTGCAAGAAGTTTTCGGTAGGTGCGTGGAGAAATAATCTGCATATAATAGACTTCGAAGTTTTTTCGGGAGTCGTGGATGACTTCTCCAACTTCCATTTCAGGCATGGGTTTGCGGCGGGCCCGAAGATACAGAAATCGAACCAGTCGACGCAGCCGAATGGGGAGATACTGGTTGAAGGCTTCCAGGGCATGGGTGGTAAAGATGAGATGACCGCCCGGTTTTAAGACCCGCCATGCCTCCGAAAGGACGCGGCTTTTGCCTTCTGTTCGCGGGACAAGCTCGATGCCGTTGTATGAAAATAGGACGCCTGCGAAGGATCCCTCGGAAAAGGGAAGGTCTGTACCATCGACGACGGCCCAGGTGGCGTTTACATGCCAGGTTTTGGCCTGTTGATATGCTTTGTGGACCATGGGCAGGGCAAGGTCCGCGCCCGTGATTTGATATGCTTTTTGGGCAAGTGGAATGGTGGTGCGACCGGCCCCACAGCCCAGGTCCAGAATGCGGCTTCCGGCAGGCCAAAATGTCGTACAGGCCCAGTCTTCGGAAGGCCACAGGCCGACCGTGGCGTATTTGTCAACAACCCAGGAACGGGAATATCCAAGTCGAACCAGATCTTTTAGGACACTCATGGTGCCATTAAGGTAGGGTTATTCCAGGGGCGGGTCAAGCATTCTATAGGCGTAATCTCAGGCATCGCCTTGACTTACATGGGTGGTTTGCTTATTTTTCAGTGCCTTCTGAAAGGAACAAATTTTCCTTTTCATCGTTTATGAAAGAGGGGTCTGTGAGACGCGCAAAGGACTGGTTCGGGGTTCTTGTTCTCCTGGGATTTTTCGGGTGTGCAACCACGCGTTATGAGGAGTATGGGCCTCCCCCGGCAGGTGTTGTAGAGCAACAAATGGGGACCGAGGTCTTGCAGGCAACCGATCAGAAGCTTTTGGCTTTGGAAGAACGCGTGGCCGGGCTGGAAGCCGAGCTTTCCGGACGGTTGTCGGGGTTGGAGGCCACCCAAGGAGATCTGGCGACCCGCTTGATGTCGCTTGCCGAACAACTGGAAGCGGTTGGCAAGCAACTCCAGGAATTGAGAATGGGGGCGCAGCTTGCTGCGCGAAAGACCGCTGCGAGCCCATTGTCCAAACCGGTGGATCCCAAATGGGTTTATGAACAGGCGCATATGGCCTACAATGCCCGGCAATATCGGGAGGCCAAAGGCCGGTTTTTGGATGTTTATGAAGCAGACCCTGAGGGCAGTCTGGCCGATAATGCGCAATATTGGGCGGGGGAGTGTGCTTATGCGCTCAAGGATTATCAGGGTGCGATGGCTGCCCTGCACAAGGTGTTTGAGTTTTCCAAGACCGAGAAGGCCGATGATGCTCAGTTTATGCTGGGCCAGTGTTATTATTTCCTGGGCGATTATGACAGTGCCCTGGTTGAATTCAATCGGCTAAAAATTGATTATCCAAATAGCGAATACCTGGGGAGGGCGGAGGCGTATATCCGCAAACTCAGGGACCAATAACGCCCGGGCTTGCGGGATTGATGGGACATTATGGATCGAAATGTGATGGTTGTTTGTTTTTGTTTGCTTGCCGTTTGTATGGGATGTGCCCAGAACAAATATCGTCGTTCTGATGCAGCATCCTATTACGAAGCGGCCCAAAAAAAGATGCGAAATCGGAAGTGCTACGACGCCGAGCTATTGCTTACCAATCTGCTGTCCGATTTTCCCGGATCTCACCTGGTGGACGAAGCCCAGTTTATGATGGGCGAAGCTTTTCAGTGTCAGAAGGATTATGTCTCGGCTATTTTTGAATATGAAAGGTTGCTCAATGAGTACCCGCTTTCTCCCCAAGCCGATGCTGCGCGGTTTCAGATTGGGGAGTGTTATTATCAGGAAGCCCAGAATATTAATCACGACCAGGATGAAACGGAAAAAGCGATTCGGGAGTTCCAGCGGTTTGCGGAAGATTATCCGCAAAGCGATCTGGTGCCCCGAGCAAAAGATCGTATTTTAGAACTGCGCTATCGATTGGCTTCCAAGCAGGTGATGGTTGCCGACGATTATCTGACCTGGGGGTATTATCCTTCTGCCCAGCTGATTGCCGAAGATGTGATCCAGCAATTTGGAGACACAAAGGCCATCCACGAGGCGCGGCTGGTGGTTGCCGAGGCAAAATACAAGATGGGGAAGCTGGAGGAGGCTTTGGGAATTTTGACGCTGCTTGCAGGGGCAGAAGTGGGCACAAAGATTCAAAAGCAGGTCGTGGACATCCGGTCCAAGGTCCAGGAAGCGATGGACAAGACAAACGTGACCAAAGAGTAGGAAGATGAAGCGCAGGATCGGCATTTTGGGTGGCACGTTTGATCCAATCCATCTGGGGCATTTGATTGTTGCGCAAGAAGTCCTGTTGCAGGGCCGGTTGGATCAGATGTTGTTTATGCCTTCGGGCGATCCGCCGCACAAGCAGTATCCCGAAATGGCGTCTGCACAGGCGCGGGCGGAGATGGTGGGGCTGGCAGTAGGAAATAGCCCCCATTTTGATGTACTGCGGTTTGAACTGGACCGTCCGGGAAAATCCTATACGGTTGAGACCCTACGCCATTTGCAGGCCCAATGGGGGAACGCGGTCAAATTGTTTTTGGTGATCGGGACCGACAACGCGGTGGATATGTCCACGTGGTTTGACCCCGAAGGCGTATTGGCGCTTGCCCAGGTTCTGGTGGCCGAACGACCGGGTTTTGATCGGTCGCTTGTCGATCCAACGCTGGGGAAAAAAATGCAGTTTTTGGAAACGCCATTGTTGGAGATTTCCAGTACAGATATTCGTCGGCGTGTTCGCGAAAGGCGTCCGATTGAATTTCTGGTGCCGGATGCCGTGATTCGGTATATTGAGGAAAAGGGTTTATATCGATAGTTCGGGATTTGCGCTATGGAACAACATCCGTTGGAATCGAACGTGCCCAAACTGGGGGGAAATCCGGAAAGCCGGATTCAGAAGTATTTTTGCGTGGACGACGACGAGTATCACGCTTTTGCCAGGATTTCTAAGGACGCCGAAGTATTGAAACGAGAGCCCAAAGAGATTATAGTGATGGGAAAACTTGTGAAGGGTTGGGTGGTGGAATTGCGGGTCTCTGCAACGGATGGTGTGGTTCGGATGGACCCATTGGCAAGCCAGGGGTGGGACGCGTTTCGATCGATGGGCGAATAAGGTGTGTTGCCCACGTAAGAACATAAAAAAATGGAGGCGGAAAACATCCGCCTCCATTTTTTTCATTTTGAAACAGGTGACTACAGGGTGTTGAGCAGGTGGAGGTTTTGGTCGGCGATGCGTTGCTGTTCGACTTTGGCATCCACATTGCTTGAGATATCGTTCGGGTTTGGTTGGGCGTCCTGGTATTGAATGTTGAATAAGGCCAACGAGGTTCCCAATCCAGCATTTTGCATGACCTGGGCCCCAAGTGATCCTCGGGCTTCATAGGTTTCTGTTGCGCTGGTTTGGAATCGAATCCGAAGGGGGTTGAAACGCCGAGAGGGGTCAAGCATGCCGTTTTCGATGGCATAGCGGAATTTGTCGTCAAAGGTCTCCGGCCCGTAGATGCCTGGAGATGATCCTGAAGTTGGGGAATCGTCGGTAGACTCGGAGGGAATTTCGGTGATGGTAATTTCGACGCTATCGCCTTCTTCTGATTCTGCCTCCGCAGCAGCCTGGGCCGCGGCTTCCGCCCTTTGTTGGAGCACCGCCGGGTCGATGTCGAATGAGGCGTTCCCGAGGTTCTGAGTGAATGTAATCGATTCTGGCATTACGATCCCTGTGATGGTATTGGACGAAATAGTAGTGAATAGTTGGAGAGGAAGCCTGTTTTTTGATTGTTGGCCATGGTGGGCGAATCTATGGGAATGTGAGGTGGGATAGACTCCCCCTCTCTCTTTGTATCGGTAAGGCATCCCCAAATCTTTAGCGGGGCTTTCATTTTTATTATTTTTTTATTGTTCTCACAAACTTGACAAGCACATCCAACTCTGCTTAGATTAAACAATATGGTCTGCCGTGCCTACTCTTTCAATTGACAATATGGTATGGAAAACATCGACAATCGGGATGCACAGATAGAATCTGTGACTATTTTTGGCCGTGAGTATTCCCTTCGCAGTCAGGAAAGTGCGGAATATACCCAGAAAATTTCGGCATTTGTGGATCAAAAAATGGCCGAAATTGCCGATCAATTGAATACGGGGGAGGCAACAAAGGTTGCCATTATGGCTGCACTGGATATTGCGGGTCAACTGATGCGGGAAAAAGACCAACGGGAAGCCAATACGGAACGTGCGATGACTGCCTTAAAGCGTTTGGGGCAGTATCTGGATCGGATTGAGGATGAAAAAAAAGAAACCCAAAGATGATCGGGCCAAAGATGATCGGGCCAAAGAGGTGGTTGGCCCGATGCAGGCGGTGGCTGGAAATTTGACCCGGTGGATTATGATGCTGGGGATTGGGCTTGGTGTGTTGGGGGCAACTGCTGTTTATATGGGGTTGCTGGTGGTGGCCTCGATGCTGGTTTCCATTGTGTTTGTGGCCTTTACGCTTTATCTCTTTTTGAGGCTATGGCCCGAACAAGAACCGGTCCGACAGGTCCAAACCCGGGTTCAAACAGCAAGGACGCCTGTACAACAGGCGATGGTGTCGGCGGTGCGGACCGATGGTCCTCCTAAAGCACGCGTTTTGATGGCTTTGCGGGAGATGGTCAAGCGGCAGGAGTCTTTCCAGATCAGTCAGCAGGGCGCTGAAATGTTCGCCAAAACCATCCGATTTATGCTGCGCAACGATCCGTCGCGCTAGGCCCATCGATATTTGAATATGGTATAGAGTATTTTCCAACCTGCTTTGACGGTCCCTTTGACGGTGCCGGTAATTTTGGAAACCCCGATCCGTTTCCGATAGCGAACCGGCACTTCTTCGGTTGCAACACCCTGTTTGGCCGCCTTCACCTGCATCTCAACGGTCCATCCAAATGTGGTATCCTGCATGTCCAGTTTTTCCAGCGTGCTGCTTTGGATGGCACGAAACGGTCCCAGGTCGGTATAGCGGACACCGAATA
>JAPUJS010000008.1 GCA_027296045.1 bacterium
TTCAATAATTAGGATGTGTGCCATTATTTTACAATCTGCTAAAGTTTGTATTGAAACACACGTGCGTGAAGTATCTTTTGAGATTCCCTGAAAAAATAGGGTTTCTCATTGGTACTATGATTCGGCAAGTTCGTCAAGCAAAGAATCCAGATGAGTTTTTAGTAGGGGGCGAACTGGTCAAGGTGGCCAGTCGAGGCAGAATCATCCAGACGTCGGGTGCGGGAAACCGCATAGAGTTCGAGTCTCTCGCCCTCTGCCATTTTCTTCTGCACCAAGCGAAATTTTTTCACTTGACTTCCTTTTCAGGAATGAAATATTGTGTTTTCCCGAAAAAAAGGAAAACCACACACTGGAGTGGACAAAAATGGCTGAGGTTTCAACCCTATCGGAACTGCTTGAGGTTGGTCGTGATGATGCGGTCGCAGTTGCCGCCCCCAATCGCGCCCCCCTGACTTATCAAGGTTTGCGCGCCCACGTTGAACAGACGATTGCGACGTTAAATCGCTTCGGAATTGGGCGCAACGACCGCGTGGCTATTGTGCTGCCCAATGGACCGGAAATGGCTACGGCATTTGTCTCGATCGCCGCAGGTGCGACCACCGCGCCTCTGAATCCTGTCTACCGAGGGGAGGAATTCGATTTTTATCTCTCGGATCTGGGGGCAAAGGCGCTTGTGGTTGAGCAAGGCAGTACTTCCCCGGCCATCGAAGTCGCGGAAGCGCGTCAGATACCCATTATCAGAATTGTTTCCGATGAAAACAATCCGGCAGGCTTGTTTGAAATGGTGTCTGAACTGTCTGCTTTTGTTTCTTCTGGTGGTCCGGCCGAAACAGATGACGTTGCCCTGGTTTTGCACACTTCGGGCACCACATCGCGTCCCAAGATCGTGCCGCTCACGCACCAAAATGTGTGTGCCTCGGCTCGCAACATCCGCACCACCTTGATGCTGACGCCCGATGATCTTTGTATGAATGTGATGCCGCTGTTTCATATCCACGGCTTGATGGCAGCTGTTCTGTCTTCTCTGAGTGTGGGGGCAAGCGTGTTCTGTACGCCGGGTTTCAATGCCCTCCAATTTTTCTCCTGGTTAGAGAAGGCAAATCCAACCTGGTACACGGCTGTGCCAACTATGCACCAGACAATTCTGGCCCGGGCCGGACGAAATCAGGAGATTATCGCCGGTGCCCGACTGCGTTTTGTCCGCTCTTCCTCGGCTTCTTTACCGGCCCAGGTGATGCAGGAACTGGAGCAGACGTTCGATGCGCCCGTGGTGGAAGCCTATGCGATGACAGAGTCGGCGCACCAGATGACCTGTAATGCGTTGCCCCCGGGAGTGCGCAAGCCCGGCACAGTGGGCCCTGCCGCTGGTCCGGAGGTTTCGGTGATGGATGAAGCAGGTGCGCTATTGCCGGTCGGAAGCGTGGGTGAAGTGGTGATCCGTGGCCCCAATGTCACGCTGGGCTATGAAAATAATCCCACAGCCAATGCAGAGGCTTATACCAATGGCTGGTTTCGTACAGGCGATCAGGGTGTGCTGGACGACGACGGCTATCTGACGATTACGGGTCGTCTCAAGGAGATTATCAACCGGGGGGGAGAGAAAATTTCACCTCGCGAGATCGACGATGTGCTGATGGACCATCCGGCAGTACAACAGGTCGTGACATTCGCCATTCCGCACGATAAGCTGGGGGAGGAGGTTGCTGCGGCTATTGTGCTGCGCGAGGGGACCGAGGCCACCGAACGCGAGATTCGGACGTTTGCGTCGGAGCACCTGGCCCATTTCAAGGTGCCGCGCAAGGTCCTGTTCCTGGATGAAATTCCAAAGGGTCCGACCGGAAAGATCCAGCGGATCGGCCTTGCTGAAAAGTTAGGAATCACCTGATGCGTATTTGTATCTATGGCGCCGGCGCGATTGGTGGCTATCTGGGCGTGGAATTGACGCTTATCGGCGCGGATGTGACATTGATTGCCCGTGGGCCACACCTGGAAGCCATGCAAAAAAACGGGGTGACCCTGCTGATGGGGGATGAGAAACGGGTGGCCCATCCGTTTTGCACCCACGATCCGGCCGAAGCCGGGCATCAGGACTATGTGATCCTTACGCTGAAAGCGCATTCATTGCCCGGCATCGTCGATAGCCTCCAGCCCCTGCTGGGTCCAGAGACCGCCGTTGTGACCGGGGTGAATGGGATACCCTGGTGGTACTTCTATCGCCTGGAGGGGCCGTGGTGTGATTACCAGCTTGAAAGTGTGGATCCCGGGGGGAAGCAATGGGAAGGGATTGGTCCGGAGCGGGCCATCGGCTGTGTGATCTATCCGGCCACCGAGGTGATCGAACCGGGTGTCATCCAACACCTGGATGGCGATCGATTCAGTTTGGGCGAGCCGGATGGGGAGAAGACCGAACGGATTACGCAATTGAGCCAAATTTTTCGCAAAGCAGGGCTCAAAGCCCCGGTGCGCTCCCAGATTCGCAATGACATCTGGATCAAGCTCTGGGGAAATCTCTGCTTCAATCCGATCAGTGTACTGACACACGCCACACTCGATGTGATTGCCACCGATCCAGGTACGCAGTCGGTTGCACGGGCGATGATGTTGGAGGCCCAGGCAATTGGCGAAAAATTGGGGGTGCGCTTTGCTATCGATGTGGATCGGCGGATTGCCGGTGCGGCGGCCGTGGGTGCCCACAAAACTTCCATGTTACAAGATCTTGAACGCGGCAGACCGGTGGAAATTGACGCGCTTTTAACGGTCGTTCAGGAAATGGGACGCCTGGTCGAGGTGGAGACACCAGCCATTGATGTTGTACTCCCACTCGTTCAACAAAGGGCACGCACGGCGGGTTGTTATTAGGGGAGCCCTAAAAGGTGAGGATGCGGCCCAGGCCTGGATGGAGACAGCACGTATTTTAGAAAAAATAAAACGGGTTACGATTTTCGTCGTAACCCGTTGTTTTTATCTGGTGCCGAAGGGGATTCAAAGGTAAGGGTAATAAATACGCCTGGGTTCCAATCTCAGATTATTGCAAGCGTGAACTCTGGAACTAGCTTCCGTGCAGAAAGGGCCACCTGGATTATATAAATGGTGTTGTCAAACAGGGTGGTCTGATGCATTTCCAACCCATTCGTCATAACCACAATTTTATGTTCAGGTCGCCGAATCTACAGCCAGTAATTTCTCGGACAGTGCCAGTGTTTTTTTTGCTTCAGACCTAACTGCTGCGACCAGATCAGATGCGATTACATTTGCATCCATTTGGAGAGATCTGAGTTCTGGCTCTTTGATAAACGAAAGATCAGATTTGATAGAAAAAGCAGTATCTACATGCTCCCAAGAAGAATGGGTCAGGGATAGATGCCACGGGCAGCTGATTTTCTTTTTGAAATGGAGAAACGACAAATAATCATCGATTAAACTAGGCTCGATCGCGCCAGAGCGGATTCCGGGGCCTGCAGCGACGAAGAAGACGCGGATGGAGTCGTTGTACATGGTGGGGATCGTAGTGGTCCCAGAGTTCCTGCGGGGGTACCCAGCCGTGCAGATTGTTGTAGTTGACGCTCAGCACCCAGGGA
>JAPUJS010000080.1 GCA_027296045.1 bacterium
TAGGCATAGGTCTGCCCAAAATACCAGTCTTCCTGCCTCGTCACCAATACGCCGGGCAACCGATCTCGAAAAACAGCTTCGTTGGCATCGGCCCAGATAGAAGGCACCACCACTTCGGCAGGGCCGATCCGTTCCAACACCTCCCACAACGCTGCGGCCTCCCGTTCCATCACCCGGAACATCCCGGTGGACAGATCCGCCAGCACCAACCCCACCTTGCCGTCTGCTTCAAAAATACCCACCAGATAATTGTTCCGCTTCTGATCCAACAAATCGTCCGACAACGCCGTGCCGGGCGAGACAACCTGCACGACCTCTCGCCGCACCACCTTTTTCCCCTTTTGCGGCGGCTCCATCTGCTCGCAAATGGCCACTTTCTTTCCGGCCTTAATCAAACGCGCCAAATACGTATCCAGCGCATGATACGGAAGCCCTGCCAGCGGAATATTGTCCGACCCACCGTTGTTCCGGGACGTCAGCGTCAACCCCAAAATCCGGGACGCCTCTTTGGCATCGTCGTAAAAGGTCTCGTAAAAATCGCCCATGCGAAATAACAGGAGCGCATCCTTATACTCCTCCTTGAATCGCATGTACTGTTTCATCATCGGTGTCAGTTCTTTGGCCATACACAAGTCCTATGGTCTTTGAATGATCAAACTATCCCGAATTTTCGCCCGATCCAGAAGCCGCTTCTTCGCCTTCGTTGCAGCCGCCCGATCTGAAAAAGGACCTACCAGCACAACCAGCCACCTCGATCCCGACCGACGCTCTACTTGGGCCTGAAAATCCAGTTCTTCCAACCGTTTTTGCAATCGACCGGCATTTTCCTTGCCCTTAAAAGCCCCCACCTGGACCATCCAGTAGGGGCCTGATTGCAAACGAGAATCGCCTTCCGGAACCATTTTGGATGCAGAGAGATGGTCAGGTGTATCCACCCTGGCGCCTAAACCCCGCGCCTTATCCATTCCCATCTGAATATACGATGCAAGCTCCGAATCAGAAAAGGACGCCGCCTTTCGAAAAGCCACCCCCGCCGAATCCGGCTGCATCCATGCCAGAAAAGTCAGCCCAATGCGATAATATGCCCTGGGCGCCAGATTGCCCAAAAGGTTTTCCGGATAAGCCTCCAGCAAGTCCCGATAAAGCCTCCGGGCAGTTTTATACTGCCCCAATCCGGCATATTCCCTTTCGGCCTGATCGAATATTTTCCGGGCTTTTTCGAGCTGTCTGTCCTCGGCAATGACATCTGTTCTTGCAACTACCGAGAAACAGAGGATGCAGAAAAACAACAGAAATAGAAAGTTTTGTCTGTCCATCCCGGGCTATTTCCCCAGAGCCTTCCGATAAGAAAAATCAAACAAGAGTTCCCACTCCCGCAACTGAACCTCTCGACAGAGCGATTCTGCGGGTGAACCCCCCGACAGGGCCGATTCACAGAGGTCCACAAAAGCAAACGGATCCCAGCTTGTCTGCCCCGACAAAAACGCCGCCGAATCGTCCGCATCTTTTTCCAGAGCAGCCGCCTCCGTCACCAGATCGTCAAACACCGGGTGGTCCCCCACCTTCCGAAACCAGTATTTGCTGTTCGAAAAATCCGGCTCGCGCCGGTGCATAATCCCGTGCCAGTAGCTCCCCGTCTCCGTAGGTATATTCTGGCTCAAGGTGTGCGATTCATCCAAAAAATTGTGATAAAGCCACACCGCCGAAATACACCCCTGGGCCATATCTTCATCCACAACCGATTGGCCTTCAAATGCGGTCTGAACGCCCAAGGCATCCAATAGATCCCGAACATCGCCGTTGGGAGACCCCGGATCCAGCGGATTCAGCCGTCGTTCTCCAACCAGTTCGGCAAAAACCGATCCATATTGCGTCGCGTCAAAAGTATTCCCCATCTCAAATCCTTTCTCTTTTTTTGGGGCGAGGGCGAGAAGGGTTCTGCGGTCCTCCGCGCTACTCTGCGGCTCTCTGCGATCCAGCTCGTCTTGTCAACACCAGCCGATCTTCCTCCGGGCGGTAAAACCCTTTCACAAATTTCCGCTCCGTAAACCCCCAGTTCTCATACAACCGAACCGCACTTTCATTCACCGGATCCACCGTCAAAAAACAATCCACACCCCGCTGGTCACATGCCACAAACATCGCGTCAAACAACGCACTCCCGATCCCTTTGCCCCGATAAGTATGATCCACAAACACCTTGTGCAAACAAAAGAGGTCCGACTGAAGTGTCGGAAAGGCCAATACCGCTCCCAAAAGCCGATCCTCCTCCCAGGAGCAGAACACCAGCGCGTATTCCGTCCACAACCGCCAGGCGTGTTCTCCATCAGGAATATACTCAGAATTTCGGCTTTGTGCCCATGCTTCGCGGTCCAGCCGGGCTATCTCTAAAAAATCTGAGGGGTTAGCACGATCAATCGTCATGGTTCAACCAGAATTTTAGATTTGTTTTCAATCGTCGTCATTCTGCTTCGCCAGCACCGTAAACTATGAGGCACACAGCCGCAAATCGGCCACACGCACGACACCGGTACCAGTTTGGACCTGAGACCCTGCCTGTATATGTTAAAAAATAGAAAAAGGATCAACAGAAATTCAGAGGGGGGGGAGAACAGGAGAGAAAACGGCTCCCCTCGAGGAGCCGTGGAAAGTCATCAAACGAGCATCTGCATAGAAGGATTCGGTATGAGTTCTCCAATCACACGATCGCCTTCAATATGGTCGAGTCGAACCGCCACCACCTGATCCCGGGCGCTGCCGGGCGATAGCACCCTGATATAATTTCCCGTCAGCCCTTGAAGCAGGCCGTCAGCCCGACGATTTTCAAACAAGACGTCCAGTGTCTGTCCTAAAAATCGACGTTGAAACGCTTCTACCTTTCTTTTACCCAGGGCTCGCAACTCAGCGCCCCGACGCTTCTTTTCAGGGGGATCAACTTGACCAGCCATTTTAGCAGCCGGCGTCCCTTTTCGGGGCGAATACGGGAACACGTGTAAATAGACCATCGGATGCTGTTCGATCAATTCATACGTATTTTGAAAAGCGGCTTCCGTCTCGCCCGGAAAGCCCACCATCACATCGCCGCCCACGCCCAGGTCGGGCATTTTATCCACCAGTTTCTCGACCAGCTCAATGTACTGATCTCGCCGATAGGGCCTTCTCATCACTTCCAGAATTGCATCGTCACCGCTTTGAAGCGGGATGTGCAAATGCCGGCAGAACTTGCTGGAAGAAGCCATAAAATCGATCATCGGATCGGTGATAAAAGTAGCTTCTATCGAACTCACTCGAAACCGCTCCAGGCCGTCTACGACCTCAACGGCTTCGAGCACATCCAGCAATTCGTATCCATCCAGATCGGTGCCATAATCTCCAATGTGCACGCCCGTCAACACCACTTCCTGATAGCCCGCGTCCACCAATCGCTTCACCTGGCTCACTGTGCTATCCACTGTACGGCTCCGGCTTTTGCCCCTGGCAAACGGGATGATACAAAACGAGCAAAACTCGTTACACCCCTCTTGGAGTTTCACAAATGCACGGGCACGTCCGCCGAAGTTGTAAATATCCATATCCTGAAACTCGGCAGTCCGGCTCCTGGTCACAAATGTCCGCCCGAGCGAACAGGTGTCGTTAACCAGATCTAAAAGCTGGGTCTTTTCGGCCGTGCCAACGACCAGATCGACTTCGGGCATCAACGCCAGGGCGTCCGGATCGGTCTGGGCATAGCACCCGACGGCCACAACCGTACCCTCCGGCGAAATGCGGTGTGCACGCCTCAAGGCCTGACGCGACTGGGCATCGCCACCCCCTGTCACCGTGCACGTATTGACCACCGTCACATCTGCCGGTTCTCCAAAAGGCACCTCCAAATATCCCTGACCGGCAAACTGCTCCCGATACCACTCCGTATCGTAGGCGTTTAGCTTGCACCCAAGAGTATAAAACGCAACTTTCTTATCCTGTCCCATAAGCCCGTTTAAAAATTGAAAAAAGCGAAGAGTTGAGGCAAGCCCCAACTCTTCGCGGGTTCAACCGGTGTGTTCCAACATCCGATTTAGGAATCCAATGCCTTTTCTTCGGCAAATTCTGTTTCCGGTTTAGCCGATGCATCCGCTTCGGTATCTTCCGCCTCTGTAACTGGAACCGAATCTTCCGATGCCACTTCAGATTCTGCACCCTCAGAATCATCAAGAGCTTCCACCGTTTCGGCCTCCGATGCATCCGCTTCGGTATCTTCCGCCTCTGCAACTGGAACCGAATCTTCCGATGCCACTTCA
>JAPUJS010000081.1 GCA_027296045.1 bacterium
AATTGTAATAATCCGCCGTCTGTTCCCGGATGTGAGGGGTATCGACGCCCACAAACGGCAGCGGTTCCACATCTTTTCCTTCAACCGGTTCTTCTGGAACCCCAAATTGTTGTCGATGAAATGGCAAATGGGCGTCCGGATGGCTGATCTGCAAAAAGAACGGTTCTGCAGACGGTGCCATAAACGCTTCCGCCATCTCGGCCATCTTGCGCACATCCCGGTGTGCAAAACTGATCGATTCCCGCTCATTCCACCACATGTCAAATGGGAAAGCAGATTCCGGATTGATATGCAATTTCCCAATCAATCCGGTTCGATATCCCGCCCCCTTCAACAGGCTGTGCAGATTGGGGAAATCGTCGTAAAGCGCATACTTATGGGTCGCCAGCCCAATCTGACCGCACTGATGCGGGTATAACCCCGTCAAAATACTCGCCCGCCCCGGGCTACAGACCGCCTGTGTACTAAAGGCATTGGCAAACCGAACCCCTTCCGACGCGAGCCGATCCAGGTTCGGTGTTTTCGCAAACCGATCCCCATAGCACCCCAGGTGGGGGCCGTTGTCTTCAGAAATAATCAGCAATACATTCGGTCGATCCCCTGTTGACATTTCATCCACTCCTGTTCAGAAGCTTCGTTGACAGGCCAGTAAAATGCGAATCAGCTTGACTTTCCACTGTTGACACCCATCTTTTAAAAACGTATCCTTAAGAGACCTGCCCTTCAACCCAGATTTTAGGAGCCGCCCAATGGAATCGACAGCTCTCCAGGAATTTACAGACCAGGATCACGAACAGTTTTCCGAACAGGGATATTTACGCCTGGGCAAAGTCTTCGACCAAACCGAAGCCTTGCAACAACGGATCGACGACATCATGCTCGGCAAAATCCCCTGTGAAACCATGCAATTTCAACTCGATGGGGCAACCGGAGAGTACGAAAAATTGGCCCCCAATACACCCGGGCACAAAGGGGCAACGCTGGCGTATCGACGCATCACCGGGCTGGAGCAGGACCCCCTCTTCTTGACCTATATGCAACATCCCCTCTTCCGTCAGATCACGCGCAGGTACATTGGCGAAGACGTCTCGATCTTCCGCGCGATGTTCATGAACAAACCCGCCCATCAGGGCACCAAGCTTCCCTGGCACCAGGATGTGGGCAAAGGCTGGGGGGTCGATACCACACCCACCATCACGGTCTGGACCGCCCTGGATGATGCGACCCCCGAAAACGCCTGTATGCAACTCGTGCCCGGAAGCCACAAACTTGGCATTTTAAACGAAGGCCATTACACATCTGAAGAAGACCAGGCCAAGCACATTCTCCCAGAAGACATCATCGACCTGGAAGCGAAAGCCGGCGAAGCCATCCTTCTGAATAACCTGACCCTCCATCGATCCGATGTCAACCCCACCGACCTGCGTCGCCGTGCCCTGAGCGTGGCCTATATGGACGGCAAAACCCGGTCCTTAAAAAATGGCACGCCCTACCCCATGATCTTCGGCCAGAGAGCGCTAAGTCCCGAAGCCGCCTAGCGGACGCTTGCCCAGATAGATCTGCGTCTTCTCAGCGAAATTATAATCCTTCTGGCTGATCAACCCCGCATTAACCCCCGACGTATACGTAAACCAATGCCCGTCTGCACAAGATGCATCCGGACGGGCCCAATCCCATTTTTCGATCGACGGCAACCAGCGGGCCACATCGGGATCGGGATCGGTCATTCGCTTCACTTCCGCCACCGTACCATCGGATTCCAGAACCAGATAAAACACCTCGTGACCGGTATCATACCACGGCTTCTCCAACCCATCCGGATTTGTAGAAACCAGAATGTGGAATCGACCGCTGGCATCATAAGACAGCGCGGTCGATTTCCCGTCCGCCAAATTCAGATCGGGCAGCGCCCGGTCCAGTTCGAAGGTTTCCCACCCCTTTCCGGTACGTCTCCAGAGCACCCCTCTGGGTGGATCGGGCATCGATGCATAAAACCAGGGATGGTCGTCTCTGTCCACCACGTGGTTGCCAACCCTCATGTTGTAATCCGGAACGTCAAACCCCTCCACAATCGTCCGCGCCGTTTCAATCGTCAAAGGCAATGGGGCAATCGCTCCTTCGTTCACCCAGGTATCGCCCCCATCGCTTGATTGCATATGGACGGCCGCTCGCCCCAGGCAATCTCTCGAATTTCCCGATTCAGCATAGTAAAAATGGAATGTCAAATGAAGCGTTCCCGTCGGTCCCACCGTCAGGTCATGCATAAAATGGTTATAACCCGGCGTGGGACTCACCGCCATAGGCACAGCCGCTTCCCAGGCTGCATCGGCCCTTTTTCGCCGATACTGAAGCTGCCACCGATCGCCATATTCCCGATACGCAACGTGCAGCGTGCCCTCCGCATCTACAATCAAAGCGGGATAAGTATCCTTTGGACCCAGCGGTTCAGGTTCACTCCAACTACGCGCCTCTTCGGGTTCATCCGACCAGCGATAAAGAAACGGATCGTGGTGTGCCCCCACCAGAGCGTGCAGACGCCCATTTCCATCCAGCGCCAGTGCCGGGCCACAGTGATTATCCTTCCCTTCGCCCAGTTGAACAGTCTTTAACAAGGCTCCGGTCTGGATATCACAAACCCCCATCATCACCCCCGCCTGACCCGTATTTTCGTCTGGCGCGTCCAGCCATCCAACAAACAAATGATCGCCCCGACGCACAATCTTACTGCTCATACTATAGGCGGTTGCCCGATCCGATCCATCGCATGAAAGTTGAATATGGGTATCCATCACCACTCCTTTGTCAGAATGATCCGATTGACCTGAAAAACGCCCTAATAATACACCCCAAACCCCAAACCCTCAATTCAAAACCGAAGTGCCTATCCAGACATCCTCTCATCGGACTTGCATCTTGCCCAGGATTTCATACTTTCTTGCTGACACGCATCTTCACCAGGACTCAATCAGGGACACAGCAATGGACACACAAACCGCATTTCTGGACCATCACATTTCCCACATCAAACGCGACGGATGGACAGTCATCCCGGATGTCATTCCCAGTGATCGGGTTGGCCCCTTGCGTAAAAGTGTCTTGAAAATCTTTACGGCTGCAACCTATGGTGAAGACCTGGGTGTCAACTACCCCAACTACCTTGCATTTGATCAGGGCCTTGCCCCTTATCTGGCCAGCCGCAAAGTGCTCGACCTCGCCGAAACCGTCTTCGGTCCCGGCGTTCGGATCACCTCCACCCGCCCGGTCATTCTGGACCCCAACGGCACGGGTGACCGACGAAGCTGGCACGCCGATTGGCCCTTCAACCAGGCCCGGGCGGCCTGTATCCCCGCGCCCTATCCCGATGTGACCATCCACCTGACCACCCTATTTATGCTCACGGATTTTACAAAAGAAAACGGCGGCACCTGGATTGTACCAGGCAGCCACCGTTCTTCCAACAATCCCACGGGCAACAATGGGGTCGATTCTAAAAAACCCTACCCCACCGAAATGCAGGTCACCGGCAAAGCAGGCAGTGTCCTGATGTTCGACAGTCGCTTGTGGCACGGCCACCCCACCAACTACACCGACAAGCATCGAGTCGCCGTCCGCGCAAACTATGCCCCCTGGTGGCTCAACGTCAATCCAACCGAAAAAGACGCCACAGAAAAAGACCTGATTGAGCAAGCCACCGGTAAAGCGCAAACGACACAGGGAACACTTCCCAAAAGCGCGTACGAAAAGCTACCCGAAGAAGCCAAACCCCTCTACCGACACTGGGTCAGAGATTGAGGAGCAGCGATAACCGGCTGATCTCTTCAGCGTGAGCAGATGCCATGTTAACGATTACAAAAGACAAAATCCTTCCCACCACCATCGTCGGGTCCTATCCGCGACCCCATTGGTATACCGAAAGCCTCCATGGCCGCCCGTTCAAAGGTGCCCTGTCCGACGCGATTTTTCGTGAGCAGTATATGGACGCGGTTGCTTGTATCCTGAACGATCAGGCACGCGCCGGCCTGGATATCCTCACCGACGGCGATGCCCGATTTGACAACGATGTGGGGGGACGATCGTGGTTCTTCTATCCCCTCGAACGTATCGGCGGCATAGCAGGCCACCGGGACAGAGCACCCGGTTGGTCCAAACGTATGGACTTGCGTCCCGGGCAGATTCTGTGGGAAGTTCAGGAAGGCTATCAAGCACCGGTCGCCACCCACAAACTTTCCCGTGGGCCCATCGAATACGCCGCGGTCTGGCAAACCGCCCAGCGTTTGACCGATCGTCCGGTCAAATTTGGGGCCATCAGTGCACAAACCCTTCCCAGCATGCTCTGGAACGAAGCCTATGAAGATGACCGGGACATGATCCTGGATCTTGCAGACATCATCAATGCCGAACTCAAGGAAGTCGCCGCTGCCGGTTGCAAAATCATCCAGATCGAAGAACCCCTTCACCATTTCCTCTCCCTCCAACCGGACACCACCGACGAGCAACTCGCATTTATGACCGACGCCTTTAACCGGGAGATGGAAGGTATTGAAGCCGAAATCTGGGTCCACACCTGCTGGGGAAATCCCACTCAACAGGCCATGTTCTGGGAACGTCCCAGCTACAAAAAGGCTATTCCCCACCTACTCAACCTCAACGCCGACGTCATCACCTTCGAATGCGCCAGCACCTCTGGCAAAGACCTGCCCCTGTTCAAAGACTTCCAGACCGACAAAAAAATCGCCATTGGCGTTGTCAGCCACACCAACACCACCGTCGAACCCACCGATGTGGTGGCCGACCTTATCCGCAAAGCCCTGACCTACATCCCCCCCGAACGCCTCGTCATCACAACGGATTGCGGATTTGGTCGGGAAGGCCTCTCCCGCCGGATCGCCTTCTACAAATGCGTCGCCCTGGTAGAAGGCACCAACATCGTTCGCAAAGAATTGGGCGTGCCCGAAGCCGAAGTCCGGGCCTCCGACGCCCGTCTGGCCTTTGCCAAACAAGGAGAACTGCAATGATCCTGGGCCTCGCTTCTCCGACCTACAGCGGCTTCACCCCACCGCAAAACCCACTCATGTGGCTCCTGGACCGCTGTGCCGACTACAACCTGCATGCCCTCGAAGCCTCCCTCCCGCTTACCGACACGGACAACCCGCAAGAAGTGGGCAAAAAAGCAGCCGATCTCGGCATCACCTGGATCGGCTATTGGAGCAATAATTATGTCACACCCGAAGGCGGTGTGCAGGGCTTAACAGACCGCGCAACACAGGCCTTTGATATTGCTGTTCAGGGCGGTGTCACCAAAATCGTCATTTTCGGCCAGGGCAGCCTGCACAACCGATTCACCCACGACCCACCCCTAAAAGACCAGCTGTCACGGCTCACCGACCACTTGCGCCCGGTGGCCGAAGCCGCCGCCGCCAGAAATCTTCAACTCGGCCTTCTGCCCCACCTGGACTACCGGAGCCACGAAATGGTCTCTGTCCAGCAGGCCATCGACCACCCCGCCCTAAAAATGGCTTTTGATACTACCAACCCCTTCCCCGTCTGTGAAGAACCGGTCGACGCCGCCCAAAACGTACTGCCCCACACCATCGCAGTCGCCCTCAAAGATGTCCAGGTCTTCCCACACCGCTCCAACGATGTCACCATCTGGGGCACGCCCATCGGCCAGGGCTCGGTCGACTACCACGCCATTCTTCCAATGCTGGCCGAAAAACTTCCCAATCCGGATCAAACAACCGTTTCGATCAAACTGCGCTTGCCTCCAGACAGCGATGCCCACCATGCGTGGATGGAACAGAGTTTGGCCTATATTCGGTCAGCGCTGAATGGGCAACTGGAGTAGGCTGGATCGCAGAGAGGGCCGCAGAGAAGCGCAGAGGGCCGCAGAACCACACCCCTCACAGAACCGACACCACAACACCCAATTTGTATCCACATCGGATATTGCAAATACGCTATTGCTCGCTGTCAGATCTTCCGACAGCAACATTTCAACGCGCTCTCGCTTTGCCCAATTCCAGATCTATGCGTCTTTCAATTCGGCCAATTCTCGGTATTTTCCACTGTAAAAAAGCAAAGGATCACCCTCACCCAAATTGCCGGCAACAATCTCACCCACATACATATCGTGATCTCCGGCGGACAAAACCTCGGTCAGTTTACAGTCCAAATATCCCAGGGTCCCGGTGAGAATAGGGGCGCCGGTTTCCCCTTCCATCAAATCCAGATCTGAGAAATCTTTCGGCCCCGGTGTTGCAAACTGAGTCGACAGAGCTTCCTGGTCACGTGCCAGGATATTGATTGCATAACACTGCCCCTCTTGCAAACACCCGTGCATGGTCGTCTTCTTGTCCACCGACACCACAACCAGCGGCGGGTCCAGGGAAAGCGACATCACCGCGTTGGCAGTCATCCCCGTAACTTCACCATCTCCATATCGCGTCGTCACCACGGTCACACCTGTGGCGAACCGCCCCATAATCTGTCGCTGCAACATCGGATCAAATGCCATTTCAACCCTTTCCTTTTATCGATCCCCAACTTCCTTTTCTGAGAGAAAATGGGCAACAGTTTTCTCTGTGACTCCGATTGTCAAAAATAGGCCTTCGGGAAGCCTAAGTCCAGCAGATTTCGAAACCTCCGTAACCTGCTTCGATTCGACAATGTTTCGCCTATATTTTCAAAAGTCAATCGGAATGTGACCCATAAAGAAGAAGGCCGTGAGTGAGATGCTCACGACCTTCTTCATTAAATGGTGGGAAGTGAGGGACTCGAACCCCCGAGGCCTGTAAAGACGGGAAACTCACCGGCCTGTTCCCGGGCGAGGGTGTCCAGAGCGGTGATGGCCGTATGGATTGTCAGGCACCCGAATTGGGGCAGAGGCTTTGGGATAAGATTGCATCAGACCCTCCCATACGTTGAAGTCTACTATGAAACGAGCAGAGTAATATGACCTCAGGCGCTGAGATATTCGAGAATCATCTTATATGGACCGTCTGTAACAATCAATCCACGACGTTTCGGATCGCCGCTCTCCGAAATTCCTCGGCAAAATGGTCATATTCCTGCACAATCTTCACATGATATTTCCCGGGCGGCAAACTGATCTTTTTATGCTCCTCGTGAACCACCTCAATCCGCCTGGGCACATCCATATACACATCACCCAGAGGCGATTCAAAAAGTTTCACCCCATCACCGAGAATACGATGGGCATGGCCTGTTGCTTCACCTTCTGCCAAAATTCCATCCTTGCGCTCCGTGAGTCCTTCAGGGATGGCATCGACCAATCGAATCAAGACATCACCTTGTTGATACAGCATCACGTCCTCCTTTGTGAAATGTTAAGGGTTTCCCGCTGCATCTACGTTAATACAACGGGTCGTTCATCCGTTCCATTGCGCCAGATCAGAGCTTCTTGAACAGTGCGACAAACTGGAGGCACGCCTTCGATGTGATACACGCCAATGCTCGGATTTTTCATCTTCAGGTAGGGCCGTCGCCTGTTGTCTCGCAAGTCTAATTCCAGCAATTCATAATCGCCCCAGGCATCCACAACGCGTGCATCCAGGGCCTCACAGAGCCGTTCGGCACCTACCTTGCGCACGATTTCTCGCCGTATCTCGGCATTTCGCTCCGTCAGAACCAACTGCGGATCCAGTTGATCTCCAGGCGTCTCGGCAATCTCTTGCGGTACCCGCACGCCGTTCAAAAACCAGCCTGCCCATCCATCTCGATACGCGACGGCCGGCCCACCATCGCAATGAAGGTCTCCGTTTGTAATCTGGTGCAATCTGATGGGTCTTTCCGATACAATAGCCACCTCACTGTATGGAAGCCACCACCCGCAGTGCTCAGCAATATGCATGAAGGGGATGAGCTCCTCACAGACGGTCAGCCCACATTCGCGCAAAAGAAATTCATAGGCCGCCAACCGGTTTTTCTCATGTTGGTCAAAACAGACATTTTGAATCAAACCCACCACCTGCGCCCAGATCCGATCGCCAACCTGAGCCAGAACCCGATCGCCAACCTGATCCCA
>JAPUJS010000082.1 GCA_027296045.1 bacterium
GACATCGTCGCCTACGTCAAACAGGTTCACAACCTCATCGCTGACATCGACCCGGAAGAGGTCACCCGCGACAAAATCGAAGCGAATATAGTTCGCTGCCCACACCCTGCAACCGCCGAACAGATGATCGAACGCATCGACCAGGCCCGCAAAGACGGCGACTCCCTGGGCGGCGTGGTCGAAGCCGTCGCCAGAAGCGTTCCACCCGGCCTGGGCGAACCCGTCTTTGACAAACTCGAAGCTGACCTCGCCAAAGCCATGCTCTCCCTGCCTGCCTGCAAAGGCTTCGAATCCGGCTCCGGATTTGGGGGCATCGCCTTCACAGGTTCCACCCATAACGACATTTTCTACAACGACGAAGGCCGCATCCGCACCCGCACCAACCGCTCCGGCGGCATCCAGGGCGGAATCTCCAACGGCGAAGACATCCTCATCCGGGCCGCCTTCAAACCCACCGCAACCATTCTCAAAGAACAACAAACCGTCGATATCGACGGCAACCCCACCACGATTAAGGGCAAGGGTCGCCACGACCCCTGCGTCCTCCCCCGGGCCGTCCCGATGGTCGAAGCCATGATGGCCCTCGTCCTGTGCGACCACTACCTCCGCCAGCGCGCCCAGTGCGGAAAATAAAGGAGACAGAATACAGAATACAGGAGGGGTGGATGGTGGGGCTCCTGTCTCCTGTCTCCTGTCTCCTGTCTCCTATCTCCTGTCTCCTTCATCTTATGGACCCTACCATCTTCGCCTGCACCAAAGACAATACCGCACATACCTACCGTTTCCCCTGGCGTCATTTCACCCATCTCCTCCAAGACCGCGCCACACACCAGGCGGATAAACCCGCCCTGATTTTCCACGACCTGGACCAGCACGCCCGCAGCGAAATCTCCTACGCCGAACTGGAACACAAAACCGCCACCCTGGCCGGTTGTCTCTCCCGTGATTATGGCATTGCCCCCGGAGACCGGGTCGCATTCGCATTGCCCAATTGCCCCGAAATCCCCCTGCTCACCCTCGCCCTCTTTCGCCTGGGTGCCACATCCGTTCCCTTAGATCTGGCCAAAGACGTTCCCGAACGCAAACGCTACAAACTCCAGGACGCTTCGGCAAAACTCCTTTGCGTCATGCCCGAACATGAGGCCTCGGAAAGAGAAATCATTCCCGACATCCCCATCGCCTCCGTCAACCACCTGCTCTCCAGCCAGGCCGATCCCGCCGACCTGGAGCCGGAATGGAGCGGCAATCTCGAACGGGAACAAGACACCAGCATCATCCTCTACACGTCCGGCACCACTGGCAATCCCAAAGGCGTTCTGCTCACCCGCCAGAGCATCACCAGCAATGCAGACGGCATCATTCGCTGGCTGGGCTTCGATGAACACGAACGCCTGAGCCTCCTCCTCCCCCTTCACCACGTCAATTCAACCGTCTTTTCCATCACCATGCTCATGACCGGCGGGACACTCATCTTAAACTCCCGCTACAGCGTATCCGGGTTTTGGCCCGTCATTGCCGCCGAAAAAGCCACCGCCACCAGCATCGTCCCCACCATCATGGCAGACCTGCTGTCCCAGGAAGATACCTTCGACCGGGAAGACCACGACATCTTTGCCCTGAAAAAAATCATGATCGGGTCTGCCCCGGTGCCTGCCAACCTCGCCTGCCGGTTTCACGACCGCTTTGGCGTTCGCCTGATCCAGGGATATGGCGCAACCGAGGTAAGCCTTCGCGTCACCGGTGTCCCCCCCGATCTCCCGGAAGATGCATACCGCGCGGCCCTCGAACAAAACGCCATCGGTGTGGAACTTGCCCACAACAACATCCGCATCGACGGCGACCCGCCCGAAGGCGAACTCGGCGAAATCCTGGTCCGGGGCCCCGTCGTTGCCGGGGGTTATCTCAACAAACCCGACGCAACCGCCGAAGTCTTTAAAAACGGCTGGTTCCACACCGGCGATATCGGTTGCCAACGCACCATCGCAGACCACACCTTTTATTTTATCCACGGACGAAAAAAAGAAATCCTTATCAAAGGCGGTGTCAACATCTCCCCCATTGCCGTGGAAAACGCGCTTCTGGAAGCCCTTCCCGAATTGGCCGCCGCCTATGTCATTGGCCTGCGGCACGACCGTTGGGGAGAGGAAGTTTGTGGGGCCGTAGTCTTCAAAAACGAGGGCGATCCGGAAACGATTGCCCGAATCACACAGCAGGGTCAGGAGGGCAAAATTCCCGGATTAAGCCCCTATGAAGCCCCCGCAAAAATCATCGCCATTGCCCGGGATGACCTGCCAATGACATCGACCGGGAAAGTGCAAAGAAGCAAACTAAGAGACATCATTCAAGAAAAAGTAGACCGAGGGGAATGCTGATCTCCCTTCCCGCCATCCTTCCCACACCGGTCGGGATGGCCGTTGCCTATACCTGGAATCCAGAACGCATCGCATTTGGGCTGGGTTCTGTCGAAAGGATCCCCGAACCATGAACCGGATCCTCCATACGGCCCCAATACGACACGCAGTTGACATGGCCCGTGAAGATTGTTATACATAAAGCACCCCTGTTGCCCCTGTCTCTTAATTCCGGGATCCAACTGTGCGTGGCCTATTGACCCTCTTGCGTCTCCTCCGTACCCGGGGAATCACCTCCATCCTTACACGTTTGCCGCAATACCTCAAACTCTCCTGGCGGCTCATGTGGGACAGCCGCACACCCTGGTACCTCAAAATCCCCGTTCTCGTCGCCGTCCTCTACGGCCTCTCTCCCTTCGACCTCATCCCCGAAGCGATCTTACCGGCCATTGGTTGGATCGAAGACGCCGCCTTTCTCATCTTTTCCCTCCGCAACCTGATTCAGTACAGTCCGCCTGAGATTGTTACCGAACATGCCCAACAAATCGCCCAAAAATCCGAAAACACCTCCAACTAAACCCCACCTGCGCCCCTTCGACATCGTCTTGATGGCAACCGTGGTGCTGGTCCCACTGATCTATGAAGAAAACTGGGTCTTTGTTGCGTTTTATACCAAACTTCTGGTCTTCCAGATCGGCCTGTGCGCCCTCTATGCTACCTGGGTGCTAAACCGCCAGTCCATTGGGGCTTTTCGTACCTCCCCGATCTTTCTCCCTTTGGGCCTCTATATCTCCCTCTCCACCCTATCCATTTTCTGGGCAATCAATCCAGTCGAAGCCCTCGTTCATATCGCCCAGCATGTCGGCCTTCTGCTCTTCTTTCTGGTCCTGTTCAACAACCTCACCCCTCAGGATCTCCCCCGTCACTTGCCCCCAATTGTGATCACCGCCACCCTCGTCGCGTTCACCGGCATCTTGCAATTTGCAGGCTGGGGCATGCACGGAATCCCCTCCGCCGGATTGCCAAGCGGCACCATGGGCTACAGAAACTATGCGGCCATGTATATGATCCTGAGCCTTCCTCTGGGCGTGTTTCTGTTCCTACAGGCTCGAAGGATATCGCAGATAGGATTGTGGGGATTCTGCATCTCTTTGATGTTTATCTTTCTCATTTGCACCCGCACCCGGGGGGCCTGGCTCGGGC
Source organism: bacterium (assembly GCA_027296045.1). Classification (GTDB taxonomy): domain Bacteria; phylum Latescibacterota; class UBA2968; order UBA2968; family UBA2968; genus JAPUJS01. The sequence goes on from JAPUJS010000082.1 coordinate 3,555, forward strand.
TGGCAACAGCCTGTGTCATTGCCGGTCTGGTAGGCTTGATCTACAAACGCCACTCCTTGATCGACCCCAAACAACCCCGACCCCACATCCTCATTGCACTTGCCGGTCTCATTCTAACGGTGCTCTTTGTCGCTCTGGTCCCACCCAATATGGGTGCCCGGGGCATTGAACGACAAAGCCCTGCCAAAGCAGACCTGATTCAAGCCATCACATCGCCCACAACCACTTCCAGCATCCAGAATCGACTGGATCTTTCGCGCCATACCCTCGAAATGATTGCAGATGCCCCCTTGCTGGGCGTGGGAATGGGCAACTGGCAATTCACCTATCCCATCTATGACGGCGGAGACACCGTCTGGAAGGGGTCGGCCCCCCGCCGACCCCACAACGACTATCTCTGGGCGGCCGCAGAACTCGGATTGCCCGGCCTGGCGCTTTTTCTCTGGTTCCTGACGCAGGTCATGCTGCAAACCCTGCGCCTGTTCAAATCTGTCAACACCGCTTCCCAGCGCCTTTTCGCCCTGTGTCTGGGCATCTCCTTGCTGGCCCTCATGGGACACGCCTTCTTCAGCTTCCCCAGAGAGCGCATTGCCCCGTCCATGCTTTTCTGGATGCTCGTTGCATTCGTAGCCATCCTGGACCACTCCCACCGACCCACCTTCACACGCCTTCCCCTTTGCACCTGGATTCCTCGCCTGGGTCTCATCTGTCTTTTACTGGCCACCTGGTTTGCAGCCCGAAGTACCCTCTTTGACCGACACTTCGCCTTCGCACTGGGTTATCTCCAACCCCAGGCCTGGGACAGGGTCATTCAAGAAACCACCCTCGCGCTTCAAAAAGGGGTTTTCGACCCCCAGGCCTTCCTCATCAGAGGGGTTGCGCACTTCCAAAAAAACAACTACAACGAGGCCGTTCAAGACAACCTGAAATGCCTGAACTATCACCCCAACCTGGTCAATGCACTCAACAACCTCGGCATGGCCTATAACGAACTGGGGCAACACCAAAAAGCCATTGCCGTCCTTCAGAGAATCCCGTCTATCGACCGGGACCATGTCGAAAGCCATGCCAACCTGGGGCTGGCCTATCAAGGTCTAAAACAATACGACCCGTCCATTGCCGCCTACAAACAGGCCCTGGCACGAAATTCGGATAGCCCCGACGAAATTCGGTATCATCTGGCAACCACCTATGAACAGCAGGGAAATATGCAACAGGCCTCCACCCTCTACGCCCAGATCCTCAAAAACAACCCGAATGACGCCAGAACCCTGTATCGATCTGGCGTCATTTTCCAACGCCTTCAACAATACGACCGGGCCATTCGGACCTTTCAAAAAACACTGCAATTTCTCCCCAACTATCCGCCGGCCTATTACAACCTGGGCGAAGTCTATCTCCTCCAGGCAGACACCACACGCGCCCTATCTGCTTTCGAAGCGTTCTTAAGCAACTGGCAGGGAAACCCACAGCCGGTCCAAGTTGTACGCCAGAAAATAGAAACCCTTAGAAAAAAATCTGGCCCCTAATCTCTCGGTACCCTTCAAAAACCTGAACCCAATATGCCTATTTCAATCCCCACTCGAAAACGCACCCAGATCGCCTCTCGACTTCTATCCTGGTACTACAAAAACAAACGCGACCTGCCCTGGCGCAAAACCAGCGACCCCTACCACATCCTGCTTTCCGAATTCATGCTCCAGCAAACAAAAGTCGATACCGTCATCCCCTATTACCATCGCTTCCTCGAAAAATTCCCAACTCCGATCGATCTGGCCAGGGCTTCTCAATCCGACGTTCTGAAAGCCTGGGAAGGCCTCGGCTACTATGCCCGTGCCCGCAACTTGCACCGGGCCATGCAGGAAACCTTCGACAAATTCGACGGCAAAATTCCCGACACATACGATACCCTCGCCACATTGCCCGGCTTGGGGCCCTATACAACCGCCGCTGTCCTGAGCATCGCATTCAACCAGGACTATGCCGTCTTGGACGGCAACGTCATTCGTGTGCTCTGTCGATTGTTTGGCATTCGGGAAGACGTCACACAAACACAGGTGAAAAAAGACCTCTGGCAACTGGCCGAAACCCTGCTCGCCAAAGGCAAAGCCGCCCATTATAACCAGGCCGTCATGGAACTGGGCGCTACGGTTTGCCACCCACGGTCGCCCGAGTGTACCGCCTGCCCCCTGGCAACGCTTTGTGTGGCTCGTAAATCCGGAGACCAGGAAGCCCTCCCCGTCAAAGCGCCTAAAAAAACACGCCCACATCATACCATGGGCGTGGCCATCGTCTGGCGTAAAAACACCCTTTTAATCGCCCGTCGCCCCGAAAAAGGCCTTCTGGGAGGCCTCTGGGAATTTCCCAGCGAGCGTCAGGAACCCGACCAAACCCTTCAAGACTGTTGCCTCCGGGGCCTCCTGGAAAAAACGGGGGTGAAAGCCCAAATTCAGAATCGTTTTCGCACCGTCAAACACGCGTTTACCCACTTTTCGGTCACCATGCACGCCTTCCAGTGCACCTACCAGAGTGGTCGCACCCGCCCCATCGCCTATTCCGAAGTTTCCTGGGTCACCCCGGAGACCCTTTCCAACTATGCCTTCTCCCGCGCCAATCGAAAACTCATCGACTATCTCCTGGCCCAGCAACCAGAGCTGTTTTAAGAGGGAATTACCATGTCCGAAATCCTCCGCAACCTCGAAAATCAAACCGCCATCATTACCGGTGCCGCCCAGGGAATCGGTCGGGCCATTGCCGAACGCCTCGCCCGGGCAGGTGCCAGAGTTGCTGTTTCCGACCTGAACCTAAAAGCCGCCCAGGCAACTGCCTCGGAAATCGGCACATCGGCAACGGCCATCCAGGCCGACGTCTCCAAAGCCGCCGAGGTCGACCAGATGGTTCACGCCCTGCTCGAACAATGGGGACGAATCGACATCCTGATCAACAACGCCGGCATTGTAGGAAGGGACGTCCCGGTCAAAGACCTCACCGAAGCAGATTGGGACCAGGTCCTGGATATCAACCTGAAAGGCACCTTCCTTTGCTCCCGTGCCGTCATTGGACCGATGATCGACCGGAAACAGGGTGCTATTGTCTCCATCGCCTCCATCTCCGGGAAAGAAGGCAACCCCAGCATGGCACCCTATTCGGTCTCCAAAGCCGGTGTCATCTGCTTCACCAAAGCCCTGGCCAAAGAGGTAATCGGAGACGGCATCCGCGTCAACTGCGTCTCCCCGGCCCTCATTCAAACCCCCCTGCTCGACAAGATCGAACAGGATCAACTCGACTGGATGACTTCCAAAATTCCCCTGGGCCGCCTGGGCCGCCCGGAAGAGGTCGCCGCCCTCGTCCACTTCCTTGCCTCCGAAGACGCCTCTTTCACCACAGGACAGTGCTACGACATCAGCGGTGGAAGAGCCACCTACTAATCCGACCACACACCCACATAGAAAAAGGCTCAGGTAAAAACCTGAGCCTTATCAATTTTGACAATCAAAACTGGCACTGGTGGCAGAGGCCCTCACCCCGTCTGAGGGCGCCTGAACGGCAACCCTCACACATCCCTCTCCCACACGTGGGAGAGGGTCCCCCTCACCCGAGTGGCCGAGCCGTAAACACATCCCGCAGATAAAAAATCAGCCCACCAAACAGCGTCACGGCAATCGCAACCCCCAGGGCAATTAAAAGCAACAGGAGGGACGAAGGGCGTTTGTCCGGATCGTGATACGGATTGTATCGCGGATCGTTGGGGTTCACTGACAGACCTTTCCCTGAACTTAGCCGTTTGTTGAAGCAAGCAATGCCCGAAGTTCCTGATGATCGGGATTTTGCCGCAGGCCTTCCTGATACACCTCCCGAGCCTCGTCTACTTTTCCGGAAGCATGGAGAATCTGACCGACCACCACATATCCGCCTGGATGCCTGGGATCCATTTGGATCACCTTCAACCCGGTTTGATAGGCCGCCTTATAGTCTCCCAGCACCCATTGAACAATACCCAGATTCGACAAATAATCCGAATTGTTGGGCCAGTCCCGAACCAGTTGCGCGTAGATGGGGCCGGCTGCTTCGAAATCTTGTCGTTCGGAATAGACACGTGCCAGATTGTTTAAGAGATCAGGATCATTGGGATGTAAGTCCAACCCTTTCTGATAGGCATCCACCGCCCCATCCAAATCCC